>NZ_LZDG02000039.1:0-2622 GCF_001672555.2 Pseudomonas sp. AU11447
ACGGCCAGGTTCCGGTCGCCACCGACATCTACGGCACCATCGCCAGCTACCAGCTGGCCACCGGCATCGCCCAGGGCAAAGGCAACCTCGCCTTCAACACAGACGGCAGCTACACCTTCACCCCCGGCACCGCGTTCGACCACCTGGCCGCCGGCCAGAGCGAGAACATCACCTTCACCTACCAGGCGAAGGACAACAACGGTGCGCTGAGCGACCCGCAGACCGTCACCATCACCGTTACCGGCAGCAACGACGCGGCCATCATTGGCGGGCAGACCAGCGGCAGCGCCAACGAAACCGATGCCCCGGTCACCATCGGCGGCAAGCTCGACATCAGCGACGTCGACGGCCCAGCCAGCTTCCAGCCCCAGGCCAGCACCGCCGGCAGCTATGGCACGTTCAGCCTGGCTGCCGATGGCACCTGGAGCTTCGTCGCCAACTCCGCCTTCAACGAACTGAAAGTCGGCGACAAGCTCACCGAGACCTTCACCGTGAAAGCCGCCGATGGCACCAGCGCCAGCGTCACCGTGACCATCAACGGCACCAACGACAAGCCGGTGGCCTTCGCCGATACCCAGACCACCGAAGAGAACACCGTTCTCCACGGCCAGGTCCCGGTCGCCACCGATGTCGACGGCACCATCGTCCGCTACGAAGTGGTCAATAATCTCGCCCAGGGCAAGGGCACCCTGGCCTTCAACGAGGACGGCAGCTACACCTTCAACCCGGGCACCGCCTTCGACCACCTGGCCGCTGGCCAGAGCGAGAACGTCACCTTCACCTACCAGGCGAAGGACAACAACGGTGCCGTGAGCGGTCCGCAGACCATCACCATCGTCGTTACCGGCAGCAACGACGCCGCCGTCATCAGCGGTGTCAGCTCGCGCGACGTGAATGAAACCGACGCGCCGATCAGCACCGGCGGCAAGCTGAACATCACCGACGTCGACGGCCCGGCCAGCTTCCAGGCCCAGAGCAACGTCGCCGGCAAGTACGGCACCTTCAATCTCGGTACCGACGGCAACTGGACCTACGTCGCCAGCAGCGCCTACAACGAGCTGAAGCAGGGCCAGACCCTGACCGACACCTTCACCGTCAAGGCTGCCGATGGCACCAGCGCCACGGTGACCGTGAACATCATCGGTACCAACGACAAGCCGGTCGCCTTCGGCGATACCGTCACCACCGACGAAAACGCCGTGCTGAACGGCCATGTACCGGCTGCGACCGACATCGACGGCACCATCGCGGGCTACCAGCTGGCGACCAACGTCGCCGCCGGCAAGGGCACGCTGACCTTCAACGCCAACGGCAGTTACAGCTTCAACCCGGGCACCGCCTTCGATCACCTGGCCCAGGGCCAGAGCGAGAACGTCACCTTCACCTACCAGGCGAAGGACAACAACGGCGCCCTGAGCGACCCGCAGACCATCACCATYACCGTGACCGGCACCAACGACAAGCCGGTGGCCTTCGCCGATGCCCAGACCACCGAGGAGAACACCGTTCTCGATGGCCAGGTTCCGGYCGCCACCGAYGTCGATGGCACCATCGCGGGTTATCAACTGGCCACCGACGTGGCACAGGGCAAAGGTTCGCTGACCTTCAACAGCGATGGCAGCTACACCTTCAATCCGGGCAGCGACTTCGACCACCTGGCCGCCGGCCAGAGCGAGAACGTCACCTTCACCTACCAGGCGAAGGACAACAAYGGCGCGCTGAGCGACCCGCAGACCATCACCATYACCGTCACCGGCACCAACGACGCGGCGGTGATCACCGGCCAGACCAGCGGCAGCGCCAACGAAACCGACGCCCCGGTCACCCTCGGCGGCAAGCTCGATGTCACCGACGTCGACGGCCCAGCCAGCTTCCAGGCGCAGAGCAACGTCGCCGGCCTGCACGGTACCTTCAACCTCGGCACCGACGGCAGCTGGACCTACGTCGCCAACTCGGCCTTCAACGAACTGAAAGTCGGCGATCAACTCACCGACACCTTCACCGTGAAGGCCGCCGACGGCACCAGCACCAGCGTGACCGTCACCATCAACGGCACCAACGACAAGCCGGTCGCCTACGCCGATACCCAGACCACCGAAGAGAACACCGTTCTGCACGGCCAGGTTCCGGTCGCCACCGACATCGACGGCACCATCGCCAGCTACCAGCTGGCCACCGGCATCGCCCAGGGCAAAGGCAACCTCGCCTTCAACACMGAYGGCAGCTACACCTTCACCCCCGGCACCGCGTTCGACCACCTGGCCGYCGGCCAGAGCGAGAACGTCACCTTCACCTACCAGGCGAAGGACAACAACGGCGCGCTGAGCGACCCGCAGACCRTCACCATCACCRTTACCGGCAGCAACGACGCGGCCATCATTGGCGGGCAGACCAGCGGCAGCGCCAACGAAACCGATGCCCCGGTCACCATCGGCGGCAAGCTCGACATCAGCGACGTCGACGGCCCAGCCAGCTTCCAGCCCCAGGCCAGCACCGCCGGCAGCTATGGCACGTTCAGCCTGGCTGCCGATGGCACCTGGAGCTTCGTCGCCAACTCCGCCTTCAACGAACTGAAAGTCGGCGACAAGCTCACCGAGACCTTCACCGTGAAAGCCGCCGATG
>NZ_LZDG02000040.1:0-708 GCF_001672555.2 Pseudomonas sp. AU11447
AAAGACCCTCTTAAAAGGCTAGAAGTGGTGTCCACTTAAATAGGTGGACACCATCGCCTTTGGCGGTGGGGTCAGAAAGGTGTGTTTGCTGGCCGGTTACTTTTTTCGCCTGTATTCCGTAGGTGCCCATGCCGGAATTCCATGGGTGATCAATAGGAGGGTTCCCCATGTGAACTGCTGCCCGCGCTGGCCACACAAGGCGCCAAACCGAAAGCCCGTGGCACCGCACGGGCTTTCACTTTTCGCCCTCTTTCGCATGCCTCTGTCTCGGAGGCAGCCGAAAGCGCGCACCAGCCCACGGCCATGGGCATTCACGCACTCCAAAGGAAACCCCAATGAAAACCTATTCCCCCGAAGAGCTTGCCGAGGCCCTGGAAAAACACCGCCTGTGGCTGGGCGATGATGAAGTCGGCGAACGCGCCAACCTGCGCGGCGCCAACCTGAGCGACGCCGACCTGAGCGACGCCGACCTGAGCGACGCCGACCTGAGCGACGCCRACCTGCGCGACGCCAACCTGCGCGGCGCCAACCTGCGCGGCGCCAACCTGAGCGACGCCGACCTGAGCGRCGCCAACCTGCGCGRCGCCAACCTGAGCGACGCCGACCTGAGCGACGCCGACCTGAGCGACGCCGACCTGAGCGACGCCGACCTGCGCGACGCCRACCTGAGCGACGCCGACCTGAGCGACGCCGACCTGAGCGACGCCG
>NZ_LZDG02000041.1:0-88919 GCF_001672555.2 Pseudomonas sp. AU11447
GCGCCGGCTTACATTGGGGCGAAAAATACCCTCGTTGAACCGAAGTTTCAGGGGCACGCCACGACGGACCATCCCTGGCCCATCGTGGCTCTCGCGACATCCATGTCGCTCAACCCCTGAAACTCCGCTTCAACGAGGCCTCCTGAAAGGGGCTGTTCGGAGTGATTGGGCGTTTCTCTGGAAGTCTTCTAAAAGCCAGAGCCAGAGCCAGAGCCAGAGCGCGCGCATGGTTTTCGTGTAGGAGCGAGCTTGCTCGCGAACCGCATCGCAGCGAAGCCGGGTTCGCGAGCAAGAACTAGGCGTCCCCTCGCTCTTACAGCTCGAATCCGCTGCAGGAGCGTGGCATGCCCGCGATCAGCTGGGCGCAGCCAGTCAGCCCGGGAACAACACCTTCGCCACGTCCCCGTAGCGCTTGGCGAAATGCACCGTCAGCCCTTCCTTCAGATACTCCGGCAGCTCCTCGAAGTCCCCGCGGTTGGGCTCGGGCAGGATCAGCTCGAAGATCTTCTGCCGGCGCGCCGCGATGACTTTCTCGCGGACGCCGCCAATCGGCAGCACCTGGCCGGTGAGGGTCAGCTCGCCCGTCATGGCCACGCCTTTCTTCGGCGCCTGGTTGCGCGCCAGGGACAGCAGGGCGCTGGCCATGGTGACACCAGCGCTGGGGCCATCCTTGGGCGTCGCGCCTTCCGGCACGTGCACGTGGACGAAGGCTTGGTCGAAGAAGGTCGACTCGCCGCCGTATTTCTTCAGGTTCGAGCTGATGTAGCTGTAGGCGATTTCTGCCGACTCCTTCATCACGTCGCCCAGTTGCCCGGTGAGCTTGAAGCCGCGGTTCAGCGTATGGATGCGCGTCGCCTCGATGGGCAGGGTCGCGCCGCCCATGCTGGTCCAGGCCAGGCCGGTGATCACGCCGACGCCGGAGAGGACCTGTTCGGTGCGGAACACCGGGGTGCCCAGGTACTCCTCCAAGTCCTTTGCGCCGATCTTCACCACCGAGTCCGGGTCTTCCAGCAGCTTCATCACCGACTTGCGTACCAGCTTGCCGAGGACCTTCTCCAGCTGGCGCACGCCGGCCTCGCGGGCGTAGCCCTCGATCACCGAGCGCAGGGCGGCGTCGTTGATCGACAGGCGATTCTTTGGCACGCCGGCCTTTTCCAGCTGCTTGGGCCACAGGTGACGCTTGGCGATGGCCAGCTTCTCCTCGGCGATGTAGCCGGACAGGCGAATGACTTCCATGCGGTCCAGCAGCGGGCCGGGGATGGAGTCCAGGGTGTTGGCGGTGCAGACGAACAGCACCTTGGACAGGTCCAGGCGCAGGTCCAGGTAGTGGTCGAGGAACTCCACGTTCTGCTCCGGATCGAGCGTCTCCAGCAGCGCTGAGGCGGGGTCGCCCTGGTAGCTGCTGCCGAGCTTGTCGATCTCGTCGAGCATGATCACCGGGTTCATCACCTCGACGTCCTTGAGCGCCTGCACCAGCTTGCCGGGCAGGGCGCCGATGTAGGTGCGGCGGTGGCCCTTGATCTCGGCCTCGTCGCGCATGCCGCCGACGCTGAAGCGATAAAACGGCCGCCCCAGACTCTCGGCGATGGATTTGCCGATGCTGGTCTTGCCGACGCCGGGTGGGCCCACCAGCAACACGATGGAGCCGGCGATCTCGCCCTTGAAGGTACCTACCGCGAGGAATTCGAGGATACGGTCCTTCACGTCTTCCAGCCCCGAGTGGTGCCGGTCGAGGACCTTGCGCGCGTGCTTGAGGTCGAGCTTGTCGACGCCCATCAGGCCCCACGGCACGGAGGTCGCCCAGTCGAGGTAGTTGCGCGTGACAGCATATTCCGGCGAGCCGGTCTCCAGGATCGACAGCTTGTTCAGCTCTTCGTCGATGCGCTTCTTCGCCTGGTCGGGCAGGGTCTTGCCTTCCAGACGGGCGCGGAATTCATCGGAGTCGGCGCTCTTGTCGTCCTTGGTGATACCCAGTTCCTGCTGGATGATCTTCAGCTGTTCCTGCAGGAAGAACTCGCGCTGGCGCTCGCCGATCTTGCGGTTGACCTCGGCGGACAGTTCTTTCTGCAGGCGCGCGACTTCCACTTCCTTGCGCAGCAGCGGCAGCACCTTCTCCATGCGCTTGAGGATCGGCACGGTGTCCAGCACGCCTTGCAGCTCCGACCCCGGCGCGGTGGTCAGCGCGGCGGCGAAGTCGGTCAGCGGCGACGGGTCGTTGGGGTTGAAGCGGTTGAGGTAGTTCTTCAGCTCCTCGCTGTACAGCGGGTTGAGCGGCAGCAGTTCCTTGATCGCGTTGATCAGGGCCATGCCGTATGCCTTCACCTCGTCACTGGGGTCGCTGGGGGTGTGCGGATACTCCACCTCCACCAGGAAAGGCGGGCGATGACGCTTGATCCAGCCGCGGATGCGCACGCGCGACAGGCCCTGGGCGACGAACTGCAGCTTGCCGCCTTCGCGGCTGGCATGGTGCACGCGCACCAGGGTGCCATGCTCGGGCAGGCTGTCCGGGTCGAAATGGCGCGGGTCTTCCGGCGGGTTCTCCATGAAGAACAGCGCCAGGCTGTGGTGCTCGGTCTTGGCGACCAGTTCCAGCGTCTCCGCCCACGGCTCCTCGTTGACGATCACCGGCAGCACCTGCGCCGGGAAGAATGGGCGGTTGTGGATCGGGATGACGTACACCGTGGTCGGCAGGTTCTGCCCCGGCAACACCAGCCCGGTGTTGCTGACCTCTTCGGCGCTATGGATATCGTGAATCTCGTCGTGGTCGCTCATGAGGCACCTGACTGATTGAACATGACAGTCTAGATGGGGAAACCGGCTCGGGGTTTCAATCCCATGCTGCTGCAGGATGTGTCTGAAGGATGTTGCGGCCGATTGTGTCCGATTTGAGCTTACGAACGGATTAGCGGGCGCGGGCGCAGGAAATCACTGGGAGGCCGGCCGAAGTGGCGGCTGAACATGGCGCTGAAGGCGCTGGGCGTGCTGTAGCCGACTTCCAGCGCCACGTTCAGCACGCTCTCGCCCAGGGCCAGGCGCTCCAGCGCGGCCAACAGGCGCGCCTGCTGGCGCCATTGGCCGAAGGTCAGCCCGGTTTCGCGGGAGAACCAGCGCTGAACCGTCTTGCTGTCCACGTTCAGTTTCGCCGCCCACTCGTCCAGGCCGGCGTTGTCGCCGGGCCGGGCCTGGATGGCCTGGCACAGTGCGCGCAGGCGCGGATGGGCGGGCAGGGGCAGGTGCAGCGGCAGCATGGGGTCTTCGCGCAGTTCGTCCAGCATCAGGCCGAGGACGCGACCGTCGCGGGAGTCGGGGAGCACCTCGCCACTGATCGACAGCGCCGCCAGGATCAGCTCGCGCAGCAACGGCGAGACCGCCAGCACGCAACAGTCCGGCGGCAGGTGCGGGGCGCTGCCCGGCTCCACGTAGAGCGTACGTACCTGTACGTCGCCAACCATGCGCGTCCAGTGCTCCACGCCGGCGGGTATCCACAGGCCACGATTATCCGGCACTACCCACTGGCCGCTGGCGCTACCCACTACCAGCACGCCGCGCACGGCGTAGAGCAGCTGCGCGCGGTGATGGCTGTGCGCGGGCACCTGATGGCCGTCGGGGAAATCCAGGGCGACAGCGGCCACCGGACTGGCGGCCCGTTCGTCGCCATGGTTTTCCAGTGTTTGAGGTCGAATGTCCTTTTTAAGCATCTGGATGCCTGTTTGTCGTTAGACGACCACTTTCCTCCATCGTTAGGCTGATGAACAGTCCCCATCTGCTTCGATGATCCCGCCATGACCGACATGTCCGTAATCGCCGAGCAACTGGCTCGTATCGCCAGTCTGCTCGAACAATCCCTTCCCGCGCGCGCCGAACTGGCGCTGGAAGAGGGCGCTATCGCCCATCTCTGGGAATACCGCCAGGGCCTGCCTCGCCTGACGCCGGTGATCGAGCCGGCGCTGATCGCCTTTGACGACCTGCGCAATGTCGACCGGCAGAAGGCGCTGATCGAGCAGAACACCCGCCAGTTCGTCTCCGGTCGCCCGGCCAACAATGTGCTGCTGACCGGCGCGCGCGGCACCGGCAAGAGTTCGCTGGTGAAGGCCTGCCTGCACGCCTTTCATGCCGAAGGCCTGCGCCTGATCGAGGTGGACAAGGAACACCTGGCCGACCTGCCGCAGATCATCGACCTGCTGCGCCATCGCCAGGAGCGCTTCATCCTGTTCTGCGATGACCTTTCCTTCGAGGATGGCGAGACCGGCTACAAGGCCCTGAAGACCGTGCTCGACGGCTCGGTGGCCGGGCAGTCCGGCAACGTGCTGATCTACGCGACCTCCAACCGCCGCCACCTGCTGGCCGAGCGTGCCGAGGACAACCTGGCCTTCCAGCGCAGCGAGAGCGGCGAGTTGCACCCGGGCGAGGCGGTGGAGGAGAAAATCTCGCTCTCCGAGCGTTTCGGCCTGTGGATATCTTTCTATGCCTTCAGCCAGGAGCAGTACCTGGAGGCGGTCGCGCGCTGGCTGGAATACCACGGCCTGGGCGGCGTCGCGCAGGAGGAGTGGGAACAGGCGGCGATCCGCTGGGCGACCCATCGCGGGTCGCGGTCCGGGCGGATCGCCGCGCAGTTCGCCCGGGATTTCGCCGGGCGTCGGCCTTAGCCTTTAGAACGCCACTTTTACCCCCGCCTGGATGCCACGCCCGCCAGCCGGCACGCTGTCGCGCAGGATCGAGCTGGCGTAGCGCACGGTCTGGTTGGTCAGGTTCTCGCCCTTGACGAAGGCCAGCCAGCGGCTGTCGCCCAGGTCGAAGCGGTAGCCGAGGCTGGCGCCGAGGGTGGTGTAGCCGTCGGTGCGCAGTTCGTTCTCCGGCACGCGGTTCTGGTCGGCGGCGTATTCCATGTCGACCCGCGCCTGCCATTGCTGCAGTTCCCACAGCAGCGCGCTGTTCAGGCGCAGCGGGGCGATGCGCGGTAGCGCTTCGCCGGTGTCCTTGTTCTTCGCGCGGGTGTAGTCGCCGGAGAGCTCCAGATCGAAGCGGCCGTAGGGGCTGTCCAGCAGGTGGATGCGGTCCTGCGCCTCGACGCCGTAGAAGTCGGCCTTGACGCCGCTGTAGAGGTATTCGGGCAGCGCTTCGTCGTCACCGGCATCCACCACCGCACCTTCCTCATCGCGATAGCGCCCGCTGGCCAGCAGGCCGATGTAGTTGGAGAAGCGGCTGTAGAACACGCCGACGCTGCCCTTGTGCCGGCCGTTGTCGAAGCGCAGGGCGAGGTCGGTGGAAACGGCCTTTTCCTTGCTCGCGTCGGCGTCGCCCACTTCATAGGTGCCGGTGGCCGCGTGAGCGCCGTTGGCGTAGAGCTCGTAGAAAGTCGGTGCGCGTTCGGTGTAGGCGAGGGTGGCGGCCAGCGACCAGATCGGCGTCAGCTTGTACACCGCGCCGCTGGACAGGCTGCCAGCGGTGAAGCTGCGTGAGCCGTCGTTTTCGGCGAAGCGCTCGTTGTCCTTGGCATTGGGGTCGATGCGCGTGTGCTCGGCGCGACCGCCCAGGTTCAGCGCCAGGCGCTCGGTGGCCTGCCAGTTCTCCAGGAAGAACAGCGCCGCGCTGTCGGTCTCGGTATGCGGCACGAAGGCTTCTTCGCCCAGTGCGGAGAAGCGGCTGTTGGCGACCTGCGCGCCGACGATGCCTTCCACTGGCCCGATCGGTTTATGCCGGGCTTCGATACGCGCCTCGTAGCCGTCGTTCTTGAAGGTGGTGCCAGTCTCGCCGTCCTCGATTTCCTTGTGCTGGTACTCGGTGTAGGCCGCGTCCAGCTTGACCGAGCTGAAGGGGCCGTCGAGGTCGCGGATTTCCGAGGCGAAGGCGTAGCGGTCCTGCTGCATCTTCAGGCGTACGTCGTCCTCGGCGGGCGAGCCGTAGTTGCTGTCGTAGCCGCTGTAGGATAGGCCCGCATAGCCGTGATCCCAGTGGTAGCTGCCACCGATGGCGCCGCTGTCCTGGCGGCCGTCGCTGTTGTTCACGCGGTGCTTGGAGTCGTCACCATCGGTTTGGCGCTGGCGCGCGGAGTGAGCGTAACCGGGGATACGCAGGTCGTTGAACTCGCGGGAGCCGGCGTCGAGGTGCAGGGCGAAGTTACCGTCGCCGGCTTCGAGCGCGCCGGCAGCACTGCGGGTGGTGTCCGAGCCGCCGTAGCGCAGCTCGCCCTGGCCGTGGATGCCGTCCACCGGTTCGCTGGGAATGCGGTTGTCGAAACTGTTGACCACGCCGCCGATGGCGTTGCCGCCGTAGAGCAGGGCGGCCGGGCCGCGCACGACCTCGATGCGCTCGACCACGTTGGGGTCTTCCGGCACGGCGTGGTCGTAGGACAGTGACGAGGCGTCCAGCGCGCCCACGCCATTACGCAGGATGCGGATGCGATCGCCGTCCATGCCGCGGATCACCGGGCGGCTGGCGCCGGGGCCGAACCAGGTGGAGGACACACCCGGCGTGCCATTGAGCGTTTCGCCCAGGCTGCCTTTCTGGCGCAGGGTCAGTTCGTCGCCCTGCAGCACGCTGCTGGGCGCCGCGGGGGAGGAATCGCCCAGCGGGTTGGCGGTAATCACCTGTGGCTCCAGTTCGGTGGGGGCGGCATCGGCCAGCGAAGGCGCACCGGCGCAGAGGGCGATGCCCAGCGGTGCGAAACGCCAGCGTGGACGGGGAAGGGATGGGGGCATGACGAACTCCTGGTTTTTCTTCTGGCAAAGCGAACCCCTCCCTCGTGGTCAGGGATGTGCCAGGCGGCGGGAAGGGGAAAATGGGGAAGTGTTATTTGTTATAACATAACATATCCATCGGTTAGCAAGACTTTCCTGCTTAGATGATTTCGTGCGGAGTCCGGTGCCGAGTTGCGCCGGGTTGCACCTGCTGGCTGGGCAGGTCGATGGAATTTTCGTACCATGCTCAAAATTTGATCAGATCGCGCCATGTTCGATACCCGTCTCGCCACGTTGCCCGACCAGGCTGACCAGCACGCCCATGACCATCACCAGTTGGTGATGTCCCTGAGCGGCCGTGCGGAGTTCGAGATAGGCGGTACCGCCGGCGAGGTCTGCCGTATGCGCGCATGCCTGGTGCCAGGAGATGTCGGGCACCAGTTCGCCGGGCTGGGCGACAACCGGATGCTGATCGTCGATCTGACCGAGGCAGGTACCGGCGAGCAGGACCGCGAACTGCTGGCGAGGCTGTTCGAAATGCCGCGCTACCCGACACTGGATGCGGACTTCCAGAACCTGCTCAGCTACGCCGGGGCGGAAATCGCCCGCTACGGCGATGACCCGCTGCTCGCCCGTGCCCTGGGTGGCGTGTTGCTGCGAGCATTGCACCTGCGGCTGTTCGGCGAAGACCGCGCGCCGCGCAACGGGCCGCTGGACCTGGAGCGGCTGGACGGCTACATCGCCGATCACCTTTCCCGGCGCATTACCGTGGCGGAGCTGGCGCAGGTCGCCTGCCTGAGTCCGAGCCATTTCCATGCGCAGTTCAAGGACCGTGTCGGCCTCACGCCGCACCAGTACCTGCTGCGCCAGCGCCTCGACCGCGCCGCGCGCCTGCTGCGGGAAACCGAGCTGCCATTGGTCGGCGTAGCCGGGGAGTGCGGTTTCTCCAGCCAGAGCGCATTGACCACCGCGATGCGTCGCTACCTGGGTTTGACCCCCGGCAACCTGCGCCGCTGCTGAATTGCGGGCCTGCGCGCCGTGAATTGCTGATCGAGTGGACAGGTATTGCCCTTCGGGCGCCGGAGTCTTTTGCAAGAACTCCAGAGCTTTCAGCAAGAATTCCTTTGGGTGCAACCCATAGAGTCCGCCCACCGCGTTGCTGGTGTTCCAAGGCGCAACCCGGTCAGACCAAGAACAACAGCCAGCTCGATACGCGGGAGGGGC
Organism: Pseudomonas sp. AU11447; assembly: GCF_001672555.2. Classification (NCBI taxonomy): domain Bacteria; kingdom Pseudomonadati; phylum Pseudomonadota; class Gammaproteobacteria; order Pseudomonadales; family Pseudomonadaceae; genus Pseudomonas; species Pseudomonas sp. AU11447. Next base: position 7,902 of record NZ_LZDG02000041.1, read on the forward strand.
GCCATGCCCATCACCGGTTCTGTCTTTGCCTGTCGCGCGCCTGCACCTGGCCGCGCCACTTCCTTCACGGCCCGGCCTGCAGCGCCTGCCCGTGGCCTCGCGCCGTCACCGGTCGGACCGGTGCAACCGCATCGCCTGCTTTCTGTACAATCCGCGCCCTCGCGCGCCGGCCACTCCCTGCCGCTTCTTCATGCGTGCGTGTGCTCAATTTCAGTCACTGCCGACGAGTTTCGTCGCCAGCCCCGTATTGTGCGGCTGGGGATAACTCGACGGGAGCAGGACGCCGACTCCGGCGCCTGAAGGATGACCGGGCAACGCCCGGAAAACGCCCCGCACCTCGCCCACCGGCGAAAGCGGGGCGGAAGTCGCCGTGGTGAGACGGTGGCTGCAGGATGACGCCAGCAAGGATGGGGGCGTGCCTGCGTCGGGATGCGTAGCGGTTCGGTGCCTGTTTGGCATCACGCGCAACCCGGTTTGCCTGTGAGCAAGCGCTAACCGGTCGGCGTCAACCACGCCGACTGCCAGTCAAGGGTTCGCGATACCCCGCGTACCTGGATAAAAACAAGCTGTAGGGGAGCCCCCATGAGCGTCAACACGCCAACACTGATCACCTTCGTGATCTACATCGCGGCCATGGTTCTGATCGGCTTGGCCGCCTATCGTTCGACCAACAACTTCTCCGATTACATCCTCGGTGGCCGCAGCCTCGGCAGCTTCGTCACCGCGCTGTCGGCCGGTGCTTCGGACATGAGCGGCTGGCTGCTGATGGGCCTGCCGGGCGCCATCTACCTGTCGGGCATCTCGGAAAGCTGGATCGCCATCGGCCTGATCTGCGGCGCCTACCTGAACTGGCTGTTCGTCGCCGGTCGCCTGCGCGTGCACACCGAGCACAATGGCAACGCCCTGACGCTCCCGGACTACTTCAGCACCCGCTTCGAAGACAACAGCCGCATCCTGCGCGTGATCTCCGCGCTGGTGATCCTGGTGTTCTTCACCATCTACTGCGCCTCCGGCATCGTCGCCGGCGCCCGCCTGTTCGAAAGCACCTTCGGCATGTCCTACGAGACCGCGCTGTGGGCCGGTGCCGCTGCGACCATCGCCTACACCTTCGTCGGTGGCTTCCTGGCGGTGAGCTGGACCGACACCGTGCAGGCCTCGCTGATGATCTTCGCGCTGATCCTCACGCCGATCTTCGTGCTGCTCGCCACCGGCGGCATCGATCCGGCCTTCGCTGCCATCGAGCTGAAGGACGCCGCCAACTTCGACATGTTCAAGGGCGCTTCCTTCGTCGGCGTGCTGTCGCTGATGGCCTGGGGCCTGGGCTACTTCGGCCAGCCGCATATCCTGGCGCGCTTCATGGCGGCTGATTCGGTGAAATCGATCCCGGCTGCCCGCCGTATCTCCATGACCTGGATGATCCTCTGCCTGGGCGGCGCCGTGGCCGTGGGCTTCTTCGGCATCGCCTACTTCCAGGCGCATCCGGAACAGGCCGGCGCCGTGGGCGAGAACCACGAGCGCATCTTCATCGAACTGGCGAAGATCCTGTTCAACCCGTGGATCGCCGGCGTGCTGCTGTCCGCTATCCTCGCCGCGGTAATGAGCACCCTGAGCTGCCAGCTGCTGGTGTGCTCCTCCGCCCTGACCGAAGACTTCTACAAGGCCTTCCTGCGCAAGAACGCCAGCCAGCTTGAGCTGGTGTGGGTCGGTCGCGCCATGGTGCTGCTGGTGGCGCTGATTGCCATCGCCCTGGCCGCCAATCCGGAAAACCGCGTGCTGGGCCTGGTGTCCTACGCCTGGGCCGGCTTCGGCGCCGCCTTCGGTCCGCTGGTGCTGTTCTCCGTGCTGTGGAAGGGCATGACCCGCAACGGCGCGCTGGCCGGCATCATCGTCGGTGCGGTTACCGTGATCGTCTGGAAGCAGTTCGGCTGGCTCGGCCTGTACGAGATCATCCCGGGCTTCATCCTCTCCAGCATTTCCATCGTGGTGTTCAGCCTGATCGGCTCGGCTCCGTCGAAGGCGATGATCCAGCGCTTCGAGGAAGCCGAGGCGGAATACGCCGAGGCCACTCAGCCGGCAGGCACTGCGGTGACCAGCCGCTGATCCCTGGCTAAATGAAAAAGGCCGCGCTCCCGCAAGGGGCGCGGCCTTTTTTGTGGCGTCAGGATTGGCTTTTCTGTAGGAGCGAGCTTGCTCGCGAACCCCCTTGATGCCGTGGGTGTCGGGCAGGTTCGCGAGCAAGCTCGCTCCTACAGGTCATGGCTCCGTGCTGACCTGTGCGTAGGAGCGGACTTTGTCCGCGATGCTCCCGGCGCGATGCGAACCTATCGCGGACGGAGTCCGCTTCTACGCTGGTTGGCAAATCCGGCCTGGGGCGATCAGCGCGAGGTGTTGCCACTCATCGCCGCCGCATACCGCCAGCAGGCGAACAGGCACAGCGCCAGGCCGACCACCGCCAGCGCGCCGCCAACGTAGCCGATCCACTCCAGCCCCATGCCCACCGCCACGCGGCTGCCCAGCAGCGCACCGCCGCCGATACCGACGTTGTACAGGCCGGAGAACATCGCCATGGCCACGTCGGTGGCGTCGTGGGCCAGTTGCAGGACCTTGGCCTGCAGCGCCAGGCCGAAGCAGAGGATCGCCGCGCCCCAGAACAGGCTCAGGCCCAGCAGCGCCGTGGGCGAATGGGAAAGCGGCATCAGCAGCAGGAGCGAGCTGCCGAGCACGGCGATGGCCATGCACGGAAAGGCGCGCGGGAAGCGCTCGCTGTAGCGGCTGAAGAGGATCGAACCGAACATCCCGGCGCCGCCGAACAGCAGCAGGAGCAGCGTGGTCTTCTGGCTGTCCAGCGCGACGATCTCCCGCGCGAACGGTTCGATGTAGCTGTAGGCGGTGAATTGCGCGGTGATCACCAGCACGGTCAGCACATACATCGACACCAGCGCCGGGCGGCGCAGCAGCAGCGGCAGGCTGCGCAGCGAACCGGAGTTCTGGCTCGGCAGCAGCGGCAGCGCGCGGGCCAGCCAGAGCACCACGACCACCGAGACGCCGGCAATCGCCAGGAAAGTGGTGCGCCAGCCCATCGCTTCACCCAGCACGCGGCCCAGCGGAATGCCCAGCACCATCGCCAGGATGGTCCCGGTGGCCAGCAGGCCGAGGGCTTTCGCCTGCTGGCCCGGTGGCGCCACCCGTACCGCGAGCGAGGCGGTGATCGACCAGAACACCGCGTGGGCGAAGGCGATGCCGAAGCGGCTGATCATCAGCACCGTGAAGTTCCAGGCAAAGCCGGAGAGCACATGGCTGACGATGAACAGGCAGAAGATCACCACCAGCAGGCGCCGGCGTTCCATGTTGCGGGTCAGCTGCATCAGCGGCAGCGAGGCCAGCGACACCACCCAGGCGTAGAGCGTGAGCATCAGGCCGGTCTGTTCCGGACGCATGTCGAAACTGCGCCCGATGTCGCTGAGCAGGCCCACCGGGACGAACTCGGTGGTGTTGAAAATGAAGGCGGCGATGGCCAGGGCGATGACGTTCAGCCAGCTGCCGGTACGGGTGTCTTGCGCGGTTGTCATGGGAATCCTGAGGTGAGAGGGGGCTCAGGCCGTGCCTTGGGATCACGCTTGTAGCGTGTCCCTGGCAAAGAAGAATTGTTGTTGCGGCGGAGTGCAATTCTAACCACGCATCCCGGCCCGCGCACGGCAAAGGGACGCTTGCGCGGGTGCAGCGGCAGGCTCAGGCGGCATTGTCGATCAGCGGATCGGCCGCCTGCGCCACTTCCTCGGCCAGCCAGTCGAGGAACGCGCGCACTGGTGGATGGCGCTCGCGGCCGGGCACGCAGAGCGCGGTGTAGCTGGCGCCGGGGACGTTGATCTCCGGCCGATAGGGCACCAGCAGCCCCTTCTCCACGCTCTCCGACACCAGCAGCGAACTGGCCAGCACCAGCCCCTGGCCGGCGATGGCCGCCTGCAGGGCGTAGAACTCCTCCTCGTACTCGCGCTGTACCGCCTGGGTCAGCAGGCACTCCTCACCGGCTGCTGCGCACCAGGCCTTCCAGCCGCGCTCGTAGAGCTCGGAGTTGTACCAGCGCACGCTGATCATCTCCGGCACGTCCACGTCGGCGGTCGCCACCAGTGCTGGCGCGCCATACACGGCGAAGCGTTCGGCCAGGAGGAACTGGCTGTGCATGCGCGGGTACTCGCCGAAACCGTAGCGGATCGCGAGATCGACGCTGGCGTCCTGCTGCAGGTCGAGCAGTTCGCACTGGCTATCCAGGCGCAGGCGGATGTGCGGATGGCGCGCATAGAAGCGCCCCAGGCGCGGCACCAGCCAGAGCGCCGCGAACGCTGGGGTGGTGGAAATCGTCAGGCTGCTGGCGTTGCGCTGCGGACGCAGGCTGTCCACTGACTGCGAGACCTCCAGCAGCGCGCCGTGCAGGCTGCGGAACAACCGCTCGCCGGCCTCGGTCAGGCGCACCTGGCGTGGCAGTCGCTCGAACAGCGGCAGGCCCAGCCATTCCTCCAGCGCGCGGACCTGGTGGGATACCGCCGTGGGCGTCACCGCCAGCTCCTCGGCGGCTGCCTTGAAGCTCAGCTGGCGCGCAGCGGATTCGAAGGTACGCAGGGCGGGCAGGGGCAGGTTGGCGAACATCGAAAACTCCATGGATGAGTTGAACTCATCTGAGTGCAGTTTCCCTCAGTTGTCCGGGAGACCGCCTGAAAATACCTTGGATGGCAAGCAGGGTGGCAATCCAGTGTAACGGATGAATCACCTGGAACAAGTCGAACAGAAGGAGCAATAGATGAGCCGTATTCTTGCCATTCACGCCAGCCCGCGTGCCGAGCGTTCCCATTCCCGTCGCCTGGCCGAGGGCTTCCTCGCTGCGCTGCCGTCCGCGGACATTGCTCACCGCGAAGTGGGCCGAGCCAATCTGCCCCACGTCAGCGAAGGCTTCATCGCCGCTGCCTTCCATCCGCAGCGCGAGCATCGTCCGGCCGAACTTCAGGCGGAGCTGACGTTGAGCGATGAGTTGGTGGACGAGCTGCTTGCCCACGACCTGCTGGTGATTTCCACGCCCATGTACAACTTCAGCGTGCCCAGCGGCCTGAAGGCCTGGGTCGACCAGATCGTCCGTATCGGCCGCACCTTCGACCTGCACATCAAGGACGGCGAGGCCGAATACGAGCCGCTGCTCAAGGGCCGCAAGGCGCTGATCATCACCAGCCGCGGTGGCGCCGGCATGGGGCCGGGCGGTGAGCTGGAGTGGATGAACCATGCCGACGCGTGGCTGCGCGTGGCGCTGGGGTTCCTCGGCATCGAGGATGTGCAGGTGATCGCCGCCGAGGGTGAGGAGGGCAATCCCGAGGCCTTCCGCGCTTCCTATCAACAGGCTGAACAAGCCCTGGCCGACCTCGCCGAGAGCGATTGGGCGCGTGCGTGATGGCCTGGGCGATGCTGATGGTGGCGGCGGTGTTCGAGGTGATGTTCGCGGTGTCGATGAAGTACGCCGAGGGCTTCACCCGGCCGTTGCCGACCGTGGTGACGGTGCTCGCGGTGATCGGCGGAATTTTCTTCCTCACCCTGGCGATGCGCCAGTTGCCGGTGAGCATCGCCTACCCGATCTGGACGGCCATCGGCACCCTGGGCACGGTGTTCTTCGGCTTCCTGCTGCTGGGCGAGGCGCTGACCCTGACCAAGCTGGCGTCGGTCGCCCTGATCATCGCCGGCGTGGCCGGGCTGCGGGCCTGATGCTAAGGTGCCGCGCATTCTCCGCACGACGACACTGACATGACCGACAAACCGAAGAACCCGCCGCACGGCGTTACCCTGGAAGCGATCCTTACCCAGCTGGTAGCGCAGTACGGCTGGGACGGGCTGGCCAAGCGCATCGATATCCGCTGCTTCAAGAACGACCCGAGCATCAAGTCCAGCCTGACCTTCCTGCGTCGCACCCCATGGGCGCGGGAGCAGGTTGAGGCGTTGTACGTGAAGAGCGTGCAGGGCAAGTAACAGAGCGGCTCTTCGTAGGAGCGAGCTTGCTCGCGAATCTGGCCGGTTACCCATGGCATGAAGCGGTTCGCGAGCAAGCTCGCTCCTACAGGTTCAGGCGTCTGGGCTATCCCTTCACCCCAGCCCTCTCCCCAGGGAGAGGGCTGGGGTGAAGGGGCGAAACCGATCTATGCAGCAGCGCCTACCGCCAGCTCACCCGCAGGTTATCCAGCCGCTCCTGGCAGCCGGTGCTGATCCCGGGCTCCAGGTAGCTCGACAACATGGGCGCCATGCCCTTGAGCACCTGCACCGGCAGCGCCGAGGTGAACTTGAAGTTGTCCGACTCGCTGCCGGCGACGTAGGCGGTCAGCGTGCCGAAGTGGCGTGGGCCGATGTAGAAGACGAAGGTCGCCGTGCGGTTCATCGCCTTGGAGCTTTTCACCCAGCCGCTGCGCGTCACGCTCTCGATGCGGTTGTCGCCGGTGCCGGTCTTGCCGCCCATCACCAGTGCGTTGCCATTGGCCAGCCTGAAGGTGCCTGACAAGCGCCGCGCGGTACCCGCGTCCACCACCTGCGACAGCGCAGTGCGCAGAGCCTGGGCGACCTCCGAACGCATCACCTGGCGACCGCTGCCCGATTCCGGGCCGAGGGTCACTTCATAGGGCGTAGCGGCGGCGAAGTGCAGGCTGTCGATGCGCAGGGTCGGCTGGCGCACACCATCGTTGAGGATGATCCCCATCAGCTCCGCCAGCGCGGCAGGGCGGTCCCCGGAGCTGCCCAGCGCGGTGGCCAGCGACGGCACCAGGTGGTCGAACGGGTAGCCCAGGCGCTTCCACTGTTCATGCAGGTCGAGGAAGGCTTCCACCTCCAGCATGATGCGGATGCGCTTGTCGCGGGCGTACTTGTGCCGCGACTTGAACAGCCAGCCGTAGACCTGCTTGCGCTCGGCGTCGCTGGCGGCCACCGCATCGGCGAAGGTCGCCGCCGGCTGGCGTTGCAGGTAGCCCAGCAGCCACAGTTCCAGCGGGTGCACACGGGCGACGTAGCCCTGGTCATTGAGGTCGAAGGCGCCCGGCCCATAGCGGGTGTAGAGGTCCTCGATGCGCTTGTCGGTGAGCTTGTCGCCAGCGTATTTGCCCTGCTTCAGGCGGTCCTGCAGGAAGGCGGTGAAGGTCGGTAGATCGGCCTGGGGCTGCAGGTAGCGATGGATGGCTGCCAGCCGCACCGGCCAGGCACGCAGGCCATCGAGGAAGGTATTCAGGCGGTCGTCGTTGTCCTTGCCCTTGTATTTCTGCCAGAAGCGCAACAGGTAGACCTGGCTCTCCTTGTCGACGAAGCGGTCGAGGTAGTCCTGCCGGCGCGGGTCCTTGTCGTCGGCCAGCACCGCTACCTTGCTGCCCTCGTTGGCGTAGATGTCGTGGCGCACCAGATCGCGCAGCAGGCGTACGAAGGGCAGGTTGATCGATTCGCGCAGCGCGTCCTGCAGGGTCGGGATGCGGCCGTTGTCCTCCTTGCGGAAGTTGCTGAAGGTGTGCACGCCGCCGCCGGTGAAGAAGCTTTCATAGGGGCTGGCGGAGTACTTGCGTTGCAGCGCGGCGGCGAGCATGTCCGGCAGGTTGCGGTCCTTGGCGGCGATCAGGTAATCGATGGACCAGCGACTGAGGATGTCCAGCGGTTCGATGTCCACCTTCTTCAGTTCGGCGACCGTCATCGGCGCGTACTGCTGGTGCAGGTCGGCGATGGTTTCCAGGTAGGTGGCGAGCACGCGCAGCTTGGCGGTCGAGCCCAGCTCCAGCTTGCTGCCTTCGTTGATGTCGAAGGGTTGCTCGGTGCTGTCGGTCTGCACGCGCACGCGGTTGCCGCTGGGGGTGCGCTCGAACAGGGTGAAGCTGTAGCGCACGTCCCTGGTCTTGTCCTTGGACAGCAGGTGCTCGCCGAACAGGCCGATCTGCTCGGCGAAGTCCGGGTCGGACAGGTGCCGCAGGTAGCCGGTGACCTGCTCCTGCAGTTCATGCTGCAGGGTCGTGGTGAAGCTCATGTCGAAACGGTCGAGGTCGTACAGCGGCACGTCGAGCATGCCGGCCAGGCGGGTGCGCGCAAGGCCGATGCCCTTGTTGTTTTCCAGCGGGGTGAAGCTGGGCTCGCTGCGCGGATCGCGGAACACCAGCTTCTGCTTGAGCGCCGCGTCGCGCAGTTCCGCGGTGATCACGTTGTTCTGCGCGAGCAGGCGCAGGTAGCTGTCGGTCAGCACGGCCAGTTGGTCGCGGCCACGGGCGAGGTACCAGGAAGGCCGGCGGTGGGCAATCATCAGCGAAACGACCTGGCGCAGCGCCTTGCCCTGCGCGGCAAGCTCCGCACCGGAGCCGGGCGGGGCGTTGAGCAGCTTGTTGACCTGCTGGTAGTCGGCGCCGTACCAGATCCACAGGCCATCGGGCAGGCCGCTCACTTCGCCGTAACCCGGCTGCGCCGAGAGCGGTACGGAGTTGAGGTAGGTGAGGGCGACGTTGCGCCGTGCGGCCATGTTCTCCGCGCCGTTCTGGTAGGTGCGCACGCTGGCCGAAGCCATCTGCCGGAGCTTGTCGGTGATGGAGTTGGTGCGGCCATCCTCTGAGTGGCGGTACTTCTCGATCTGTGTGGCCAGGGTACTGCCGCCGGGGGCGTGGTTGCCCAACCCGACCAGCTTGCCCACCTGTGCCACGGAAGCCTGGGTGAAGCGGCTCCAGTCGATGGCGGGGTTCAGGTAGGGGCGGTCGGGATCGAGCAGGTCGCGGTTCTCGATGTACAGCAGGCTGTTGACGATGGCCGGCGAGATGCTCTCGAAGTTGGCGTAGAGCCGCTGCGGGTAGCGGAAGTTGTAGATTGGCAGGCCGCGGCAGTCGGCGATATCGACGCCGGCCTGGGCCTTCTCCGGGTAGGGCGGGAACATCCCGTGGCCGGTGTACTGCATCAGCGGGTCGGAGAAGCGCGCCTGGCTCAGGGTGACGAAGTTGCGCTCGTGCAGGCGGCCCAGGAAGGTCGGCAACTGCTGATAGCCCAGGCGCCGATCGAAGGGGCCGCCTTGTGGATAAACCACATCGTCGGTGCTGCCCTGTTCCAGGCTCCAGGTCAGGCCAGTGGCGTAGCGTGCCAGCTCGCGCGCCTGCAGCTTGGAGGTCCGCGCCTCATACAGCAGCGCCGCCCCCATGGCGGCAAGCAAGGGCAGGAGAAACAGGAAGAGGATCAGGAAGCGGTGGTGATGCACTTTCTGTGGGGAAAGGCCGGGCCCCAGACTTCCCGGTTGACCTGCCACTTGCGTACCGGAATGCTTCGAGTTGCCCATATTCACGCCCCGCCCATGCTTGTACGACAGCCCAGGTAGCGAACTCCGCCCACGTGATGGCCGACGCCCCTCCCGGCGCCGCGAAAGCCCCTAACCTGCGGCTTTCCTAAGTTCCAGCGTAGTCGGCGGCGAAAAATCTGCGCGCCGCCAGGTACCGTTCGTGGCTCGCCGGATTGATTTGCCGACGGCCAGCAGGTGGAATGTGATTATTTGGACAGGAATGGCTGCCGATGCGTTCGTACTTTTTGCCCCTGGCCGCGCTGCTGGGCGTTTCGTTGAACCTCGCCGCCGCGCCGATGCCCTTCTATAAATGGCAGAGCAGGCTCGATGGCGCCTATACCTGCCAGCAGACATCACCGGGCAGTGGCTGGCAGAAGATCGGCGGACCGTTCAGTGATGCCGGGTGCCGCAAGGCGTTGCCGCAGACGCCGCCGCCCAAGGGGCTGGCGGTGCCCAAGTCGTTGAGGACGCCGTAGCCCGACACCGGCGCAGGAGCGGATTCATCCGCGATCGTTTCGCCCCACTCACGGATATCGCCATGACCGACCACGACGCCCGAATCCGCCAGAGCTGGCAAGCCAACGCCGATGCCTGGACCCGCGCGGTGCGCGAGCAACGCATCGAGAGCCGGCGGCTGGTGACCGATGCGGCGATTCTCGCTGCCCTCGCCGAGGGACCGGCACGCCGTGTGCTGGATATCGGTTGCGGCGAAGGCTGGTTGTGTCGGGCGCTGGCCGAGAAGGGCAGCGAGTGTGTCGGCGTGGATGCTTCCGCACCGCTCATTGAAGCCGCGCAGATGGCGGGCGGTGGGCGCTATGAAGTGATGGATTACGCGGGACTCATCGAAGCCGGAGATTCACTCGGCCAGTTCGACGCCCTGGTGTGCAATTTCGCCTTGCTCGACGAGTACATCGCGCCATTGCTCGGCGTACTTCGCGAGCGGCTCAATCCCGGCGGGCGGTTGCTGATTCAGACCGTGCATCCGTGGGCCGCCTGCGGTGACGCGCCCTATGTGGACGGCTGGCGCCTGGAAGACTTCGCTGCCTTCGGCGGTGAGTTCAGCGCACCGATGCCCTGGTTCTTCCGCACCCTGGAGTCCTGGCTGGCGCTGCTGGCCGCCAGCGGCTGGCGCCTGCGGCAACTGCGCGAGCCTCGTCATCCGGACACCGGCAAGCCCTGCTCGCTGCTGCTGGAGGTGCAGGCGCTGGGAGGCTGAAGCGCTCTGCAGCGGCCCTGGTGGCGCGGGAAGATGTGGCGATACGCCGCTATCCCTTTGGTCACATTGCACCTTGGTGGTGCAGACGATTCCCACGGACTTGTGTAACACTCGCCCGCGACCTCAGCCGTGGTCCTCCCGCAATGCCCACGTCCGCTTCACAAGAGCGGGCAGCCTCTTCCGGTGTGCCGTCCTGGAACTGCCAGACACTTCTCCCTCCGTGCCGCCCGGCGCGGTGGCGAAGCCTTTTCGGCGGTTCCGCATCCCGACTGCACTTAGAGTCCTCAGCTGATATTTCCCAAGAACAAAATGAGGTTGCATCACCATGTCGTCCCACGATCTCCAAAGGGATCTCAACGAGCGGCACATCCGTCTCATGGCCCTGGGCGCCTGCATCGGCGTCGGTCTGTTCCTCGGCTCCGCCAAGGCCATCCAGATGGCCGGCCCGGCCATCATGCTTTCCTACATCATCGGCGGTCTCGCCATCCTCGTGATCATGCGCGCCCTCGGCGAGATGGCCGTGCACAATCCCGTGGCCGGCTCGTTCGCCCGCTACGCCCAGGACTACCTCGGCCCGCTGGCCGGTTACCTGACCGGCTGGAACTACTGGTTCCTCTGGCTGGTGACCTGCGTCGCGGAGATCACCGCGGTGGCCATCTACATGGGCATCTGGTTCCCCGACGTGCCGCGCTGGATCTGGGCGCTGGCCGCGCTGGCGAGCATGGGCACCATCAACCTCATCGCCGTGCGCGCCTTCGGTGAGTTCGAGTTCTGGTTCGCCCTGATCAAGATCGTCACCATCGTCGCCATGATCCTGGCCGGCGCCGGCATGATCTTCTTCGGCCTGGGCAACGGCGGTATCGCCACCGGCATTTCCAACCTGTGGAGCAACGGTGGCTTCATGCCCCACGGCATCACCGGCGTGCTGATGTCGTTGCAGATGGTGATGTTCGCCTACCTGGGTGTGGAGATGATCGGCCTCACCGCCGGCGAAGCGAAGAACCCGCAGAAGACCATCCCTGGCGCGATCAACTCGGTGTTCTGGCGCATCCTGCTGTTCTACGTGGGCGCGCTGTTCGTGATCATGTCGATCTACCCGTGGAACGAGATCGGCACCCAGGGCAGCCCCTTCGTCATGACCTTCGAGCGCATGGGCATCAAGACCGCCGCCGGCATCATCAACTTCGTGGTGATCACCGCCGCGCTGTCGTCCTGCAACGGTGGCATCTTCAGCACCGGCCGCATGCTCTACAGCCTCGCCCAGCATGGCCAGGCCCCGGCTGTGTTCGCCAGGACCTCCAGCGGCGGCGTGCCGCGCAATGCGCTGCTGCTGTCGATCTTCGCGCTGCTGCTGGGCGTGCTGCTGAACTATCTGGTGCCCGAGAAGGTGTTCACCTGGGTGACCTCCATCGCCACTTTCGGTGCAATCTGGACCTGGGCGATGATCCTGCTGGCGCAGCTGAAATTCCGCCGTGGGCTGAGCGCTGCCGAAGCCGGCAAGCTGCAGTTCCGGATGTGGCTGTACCCGATCAGCTCGTACCTGGCCATGGCCTTCCTGGTGCTGGTGGTGGTGCTGATGGCGTTCTTCGAAGATACGCGCATCGCGCTGTACATCGGCCCGGCGTTCCTGGTGCTGCTGACGGTGCTGTACTTTGCGCTCAACCTTGCTCCGAAGGAGCAGGGCAGCGTCGCCAGTCGCGCCTGATGTGCGGTTGAGCGATTGAAAAAAGGGCCTCTTCGGAGGCCCTTTTCTTTTGCTGGGTGATTACGCCGTGGGCAGGCTGCCGGCCATGCGCGTCAGGCTGCGGTCGAGTTCGGTGATTTCCAGTTGCAGGCCGATGGGGCGTTTTTCGATGAGTTCGGCGAGGGTCTGTTTAGCGGTGGCGAACAGGGTGTCGACGATGCGCTGGCGCAACTCCTCGGGGCGGCCGGGGGCGATGCGGATCTGGATGTTGATGAAGGCTTCGTCCTGGGTGTTGGCGCCGACATGGAACTGGTCGATGGCGCGGGCGAAGGTGCGCAGGCCGTTGCTGGGGAACACGCCCAGGCCTTTTGCTGCTTCATGGAGTTTTTCAGGCAGTTCCAGAGGCAGTAGGTCGTTGGTGAGGTTGGCGGTGTAGTCGATGGCGATGTGGGGCATTGAGTTGTCTGTCCAGGGCATGGTTTTGGCCATCCTAGGACGGCACTCCTGTGCGGGACATACGGGTGATTACTTAGTTGGGATTGGGTGTTATTTCGCCGCTTTGGTGTGCGCTGAGAGATTCTGTTTCGCCCCCTCGGGCGAGTTACTTCTTCCAAACGCCGAAGAAGTAACCAAGAAGGCTTGCCCCTCCATCCGGTTTTTCGCTTGGGGCGAAAAATACCCTCGTTGAAGCGAAGTTTCAGGGGCMCGCGCTGACGGGCCATCCCTGGCCCGACAGCGCTCTCGCGRCATCCATGYCGCTCAACCCCTGAAACTCCGCTTCAACGAGGCCTCCTGAAAGGTGCATTCCGGAGCGTGCGGATGTTTCTCTGGAAATCCTTTAAGGCCAGAGCATGGGGGCTTTTGTAGGAGCGAGCTTGCTCGCGAACGGACTCCGCTGCGGAATCGGTTTCGCGAGCAAGCTCGTTCCTACAGATTGGATTGAGGGCGCTTCAGGTCGCCAGCAACGGCGGCATCGGGCAATCCAGGATATCCGCCACCGCGCGCATCAGCTCCGCTTCACCAGCGGTGATGCGCCCGTCGTGCTCGATGCAGCGCGCCAATGCCTTGAGCAGTTGCGGCTTCTGCAGTGGGCGCAGTTGTTCCAGCTGCTTCAGTGCGGCCTCCAGCTCGCGCAGGCTGGCGGCGCCCGGCAGCGGCCGGGGGGCGAAGGGCAGGCCGCTCCAGGCATCGGCGAACGCCTGCTCGGTCTGCAGGTCGCTGGTCTCGCCAACGCGGGCGAGGAAGGCCAGCAGCGTTGCGCAGGCTTCGGACAGGTCCGCCAGTGCCACGTTGCCGATCTTGCCGCTGCCCGGCCGCAGGTTGCGCTCGATGATGCGCAGCAGCGTCCATTCCAGCAGCTTGACCTTGCCGTCCAGCTTGATCAGTAGCGCCATGTTCTCGCGCAGGGCGAGGACGGCCTTGGCGTCCAGTTGCTTGAGCGCCGGCATGGCCAGGTCGAGCAAGGGCAGGCGCTGGCCCGGATCGAGTTGCAGCAGCGACTCCTCCAGCAGGTCCAGTTGCAGCGCCAGGCTCAGGTTGAGGCGCTGCTTGATCGCTTCCAGCTGGCGGGCCCGCAGGCCGGGTTCGCTGTCCAGCAGCAGGCCGTAGACCAGCGCTTCGGCGCCTTCGCTGTCATGGGCGGCGCGCTGCAGGCGCTCGTCCAGGCGTTGCAGGGTGCTGCGGGCTTCCTGCAGGTGCGCGATGGTGGGCGCGCCGACGGCGGCCACTGCCACGTCCACGGCGCTGGGCTGGTACGGCTGGCCGGTGACGGCGGCGGTCCAGGCTTGCTTGTTCATCAGCGCCACGTCCAGGCGTGGTTCGAATTTCGGGTAGTTTCCGTCCCAGCCCGGATCGACGCGGCGAATACGGTCCTTCAGCGGCGGGTGGGTGTCGAACCAGCTGCTGCCCACGCCATCGCCGAAGTACATATGGCTGAATTCTGCCGCGCGCGGGGCGCTGAGCAGGGCGCCCAGCGGGTTGCCACCGATCTTCTTGAGCGCACCGGCGATAGTCGAGGGATCGCGGGTGAACTGCACGGCCGAGGCGTCGGCCAGGTATTCGCGCTGGCGGCTGACCGAGGCCTTGATCAACTGCCCGAAGAAGGTGCCGACATAGCCGAGTACGTAAAGCACCACGCCGGCGCCGATCACCAGCAGCACCACGCTGCCGCCATTGTTCTTGTCGTTGCTGCTGCTCCGGCTGCTGATGCGCACGCCAGTGCTGGTCTCGCTCCAGCCGCGCAGCAGCATGCCGCCGATCAGGCCAAGCAGGAGCATGCCGTGGAGCAGGGCGGTCAGCCGGGTGTTGAGCAGCATGTCGCCGTGGTGGATGTGGCTGAACTCGTGGGCGATCACGCCCTGCAGTTCATTGCGGTCGAGCTGCTCGATGGCGCCGCGGGTAATGCCGATCACCGCGTCGCGGGGTGTCAGGCCGGCGGCGAAGGCGTTGATCGAGCCGTCTTCCAGCACATACACCGGCGGCACCGGCGAGCCGGAGGCCAGGGCCATTTCCTCGACCACGTTCAGCAACCGACGCTCGTCAGCGTTGCTGGCGCTGAGGTTGAGCAGGCGGCCGCCCAGGCTCTCGGCCACGACCTTGCCGCCCGCACTCAACTGCACCTGCTTGTACAGCGCGCCGAGGACGACCACGCCGACGATCACGGCGGCCACCGACAGGTACAGCTCCGGATCGGGCAGGGAGGCGCGCGAGGTCAGGTGCAGAGCAGGCTCGCCGAGGTGACGCCAGAGCCAGCCCAGCGCCAGGCTGGTGATGGTCACCAGGCACACCACGGCGATAGTCAGCAGTAGGACCAGGCGCCCGGTCTGCTTGCGGGCGCGGTCCTGGTGTTCGAAGAAGTTCATCGCGCGTCCTGCGCCGAGGTTTTAGAAGGCGACTTTCGGCGCGGCCTGGATTGCCTTGCTGTCCTCGAACTCGAGCAGGCTGGCGTCCTTGCTGTGGCCGTAGGTGGCGGCCAGGACGTTGGCGGGGAAGGACTGGCGGTAGGTGTTGTACTCCATCACCGAGTCGTTGTAGGCCTGGCGGGCGAAGGCGACCTTGTTCTCGGTGCTCGACAGCTCCTCGCTGACCTGCTGCAGGTTCTGCGAGGCCTTGAGGTCCGGGTAGGCTTCCAGGGTCACGTTCAGGCGACCCATCGCGCCACCCAGGGCATTCTCGGCGGCGGCCAGTTGCGCCATGCGGCCGGCGTCGCCCGGTTGCTCGGACGCGGCCTTCAGGCCGGCCACGGCAGCGTTGCGCGCAGCGATCACCGCTTCGAGGGTTTCGCGCTCGTGCTTGAGGTAGGCCTTGGCGGTTTCCACCAGGTTGGGGATCAGGTCGTAGCGGCGCTTGAGTTGCACCTCGATCTGCGCGAAGGCGTTCTGGTAGCGGTTGCGCAGCGCCACCAGGCGGTTGAACACACTGATCAGCAGGAAGATCACGCCAGCGATGATGGCGAGGGTAACGATCGAGGAAACGCTCATGGGATGTCCTTATCGGCAGGCGATCGAGCGTCGATAATAGCGGAAAGCCAGTGAAACGGGTCGCCTCATTCCCGGATGCGGGCGACTGGCCGCAGCTGTAGGAGCGAGCTTGCTCGCGAACCTGCCTGGCACCTTCGGCATCAAGCGGTTCGCGAGCAAGCTCGCTCCTAAAGGTAACGCCCAGCTTAAGATTTCCTTGTGGGATCGCTCCGAATCAGCGGTTCAGGTACTCCGAAGTGGACACCACTTCGGCGTAGGCGAAGGCGAACGAGGCCATGTAGGCGGCATGGACCTGCGCGGCCGGCACCTTCACGCCGTTAAATTCCAGGTCCAGCGTGGCGCAGGCGTCGTGCAGCACGGTTACCGTGTAGCCGAAGTCGGCGGCGGCACGCACCACGCCGTCCACGCACATGTGGCTCATGTGACCGACAACGACCACGGAGTCGACGCCGTGCTGGTCGAGGATGGCCTTGAGGTCGGTGTCGCGGAACGAGTTGACGAAGTGCTTCAGGACCACCGGCTCGCCGGGCAGGTTGGCGACCTTGCCGTGGATTTTCGCGCCGTCGCTGCCGGGGGCGAAGAACGGGGCGTCGGCGCTTTCGAACTCGTGGCGTACGTGCACCACCAGGTCACCGCGCTCGCGGAAGGCGGCGAGCACCTTGGCGGCCTGGTCGGCGGCCGGCTCGATGCCGACCAGCGGCCACTTGCCGGAGGGGAAGTAGTCGTTCTGGATATCCACTAGGATGAGCGCTTGCTTGGCCATTTCCGAATTCCTTTTGAGTGGTGAGGAAGTGGGACCAGTATGGTTCGCCGCTCGCCGAGCGGGGATCAGGTGGAACGACAATAACGAGGGGAAAACTGACAATGGCTGTGGAACGGAGCGTCGTCGAGATCGGGTTGCTGCTCTATCCCGGTGTGCAGACGGCGGCGCTGCACGGGTTGACCGATCTCTTCGCGGTGGCGGAGCGCATCGCCGGCGAAGAGGCCGGCGCTCAGTTGCCGGCACTGCGCGTCAGCCATTGGTCCGGGGATGCCGGCAGCGAACCGCATCGTGTCTTCGATACGCATCCCGGCGCTGACAGCCGCCTGGTCGCGGTGCTGGTGCCGCCGTCACTGTTCGGCCTGCCCGACGCCGCGCCGCTGCGCAACCTCACCGACTGGCTTGCTGCGCGCCACGGCGAGGGCGCCATCGTCGGCTCGGTTTGCATCGGCGGGCTGCTGGTAGCCGAAGCCGGGCTGCTCGACGGCCGTAGCGCCACCGCTCACTGGAGCGGTGCCGAAGCCTTTGCCAAGCGTTTCCCGCGCGTACGCCTGGAGCCGCACAAGCCCATGGTCGACGATGGCGACCTGATCACCTCTGCCGGCCTGATGGCCTGGTCGGAGCTGGGCCTGCGTATCGTCGACCGCCTGCTCGGCCCGAGCATCGCCAGCCGCACCGCACGCTTCATGGTGGTGGAGCACAGCGACAGCGCCCAGCAGTGCGGCAGCAACTTCGCGCCGCTGCTGGGGCATGGCGACGCCGCGATCCTCAAGGTCCAGCACTGGCTGCAGGGCAATGGGGCGGTGGACGTCAGCCTCGCCGCCATGGCCGCCCAGGCCGGGCTGGAGGAGCGCACCTTCCTGCGCCGCTTCCGCGCCGCCACCGGGCTCAAGCCCACCGAGTACTGCCAGCACCTGCGCGTGGGCAAGGCGCGGGAGTTGCTGGAGTTCACCAACGGCACGGTGGACCACATCGCCTATACGGTCGGCTACCTCGATCCGGGCTCGTTCCGCAGCACCTTCCGCAAGATCACCGGGATGGCGCCGAGTGATTACCGCAAGCGCTTTGGGGCAAAAGCGGCGGAAGTGCCCGTCAAGAGCTGATCAAATCCACCGATCATTCTCCGCCGTCCGCTCGCCGCCCTGATCCCCGGTATTCAGCACGCCGCGCGGTTCGATCAGCATCACCTGCACTTCCTGCTCGGCATACGGCTTGTGCTCCACGCCGCGCGGTACCACGTAAAGCTCGCCGGCGCGCAGGGTCAGCGGGCCGTCGCGGAAGTCGATGCGCAGTTCGCCGTCGAGCACGATGAAGGTTTCGTCGGTGTCTGCGTGGCTGTGCCAGACGAAGTCGCCGTGCAGCTTCACCACCTTGAACTGGTAGTCGTTCATCTCGGCGATCACCCGTGGTTGCCAGGTTTCGGTAATGCGGCCGAGCTTGTCCTGCAGGTTGATCGGTTGGCGTTGGGTCACGGTGTTTCCTCCTGGGGATCTTTCTCCCGAAACTACGGCGGGCCCGGCGGGCGGTCTTGCAGGAAATTGCGCTTCGATCGCCCCTGCATTGACCTCATCGGGTTGCCGGCCCCGTTCCTTGCGCAGACAATCGATCCTTGGTCCGTCAGAAAGGAGTGCCGATCCATGGCGCAGAACATCTACGACAATCCCGAATTCTTCGCGGGCTACGCCCAGCTGCCACGTTCGCAGCACGGCCTGGACGGCGCGCCGGAGTGGGCTTCGCTGCGCTCGCTGTTGCCGCCGCTGGAAGGCTTGGACGTGGTCGACCTCGGGTGCGGTTACGGCTGGTTCAGCCGTTACGCCGCGGAACAGGGCGCGCGCACGGTGAGTGGGCTGGACGTGTCGCAGAAGATGCTTGACCACGCACGGGCGAACACCGACGCCGCGCAGGTGAGCTACTTCCATGCCGACCTCGACCAACTCGAACTGCCCACCGCGGCCTTCGACCTCGCCTACAGCTCGCTGACCCTGCATTACCTCGCAGACCTGCCGCATTTCTTCCGTAACGTACACGATGCGCTGCGCCCCGGCGGCAGCCTGGTGTTCTCCATCGAACACCCGATCTACATGGCCTCGCTCAAGCCGGGCTGGGTCGTCGATGGCGATGGCCGCCGCTGCTGGCCGGTGGATCACTACCAGGACGAAGGCGAGCGCCGCACCGACTGGCTCGCCAAGGGCGTGATCAAGCAGCACCGCACCCTGGGCAGCATCCTGAATGCGGTCATTGGCGCGGGCCTGACGTTGCGCCACGTCGAGGATTGGGGCCCGAGCGCCGGGCAGGTGCAGGCCAATCCGGCACTGGCCGAAGAACGCGAGCGGCCGATGTTGCTGCTGGTCGCCGCGCAGCGCTGAAGAGCGAAAAACGGGCGACTATGCTCAGAGCATTGCGCCCGTCCTGCCCCGGAGATCGCCATGTCCCAGCCCGCCTCCGTCGTCCGCCCCAGCGTCATTCCCTGCCTGCGCTACCGCGATGCGCCCCAGGCCATCGACTGGCTGTGCGCCACCTTCGGCTTCCAGCGGCAACTGGTCGTTGCCGATGACCACGGCGGAATCGCCCACGCGCAGCTGGCGCTGGCTGACGGCAGCGGCCTGGTGATGCTCGGCTCGCTGCACGACAACGAGTACGGCCGCCTGATGCGCCAGCCCGACGAGATCGGCGGCTGCACCCAGAGCATCTACGTGGTGGTGAAGGATGCCGAAGCGCTGTACCGCGCAGCGGTGGATGGCGGCGCGCAGATCGTCATCGACATCAAGGACGAAGACTACGGCGGCCAGGGCTTCACCTGTCGTGATCCGGAAGGGCATATCTGGAGCTTCGGCACCTACGATCCCTGGCACTGACGCCGCCCTGCAACATCCTGCGCAAGCCCCGAGCTTGACGCTTTCCCATCGCAAGTGTTGATATGCGCCCCGTTTCAGGTGCCCCCCGCCGCCGTGCGTGGGGTGAAACGGGAAGCCGGTGCGTCGCCTTCGTGCGATCAGTCCGGCGCTGCCCCCGCAACGGTAAGCGAGCGGAGCATCCACTAGGCCACTGTGCACCAGCATGGGAAGGCGGATGCCCCAGGACCCTCGCAAGCCCGGAGACCGGCCTGGAACCTGTTTGGCAAACCCGCGGTGGGCGGGCGTGAGCCGGTTCCCGGGGCGCGCTCGTTCCGGGTGTCGCTGCGCCGCCTGCGAAATCCCGATTTCGAGGCGATCACCTTGTATTCTCCTGCTTCCAACTCCCGGCGCGCCTTGCGCTGGACTCCCGTTCTCTCCCTCTGTGCCCTGAGTTCGCAGCTTGTGGCGGCTCCCCTCGACCTGGCCGATGAAATCGTCAGCGCGCCTTCCGTGGAGTCCACCACAGTGGCCGACATGGCTCGCTACGGCAGCAAGCTGGAGGTCATCGACCGCGAGCAGATCGAGCGCGCCGGCCCCAGTGCCGACATCACCCGCGTGCTGCAGATGTACGTGCCCGGCCTGTTCGTCGCGCCGAAGAATGGCCCATTCGACTACGGCACCTACTCGCTGCTGGGCGGGCGCAACGACGACACGCTGATCCTGCTGGACGGCGTGCGCCTGAACAATCGCCTCTACGGCGGCATCTACATCGATACCCTGCCGACCACTGCGGTGGAGCGCATCGAGGTGCTCAAGGGCGGCCAGGGCCTGCTGTTCGGCACCCAGGCGGTGTCCGGGGTGATCAATATCGTCACCCGCAGCGCGCGTTCGCGCGAGGCGTCCGGCGAGGTCAACCTGGGCCTGGATACCTTCAAGGGCCGCAGCGGCGATGCCCGCGCCGAGAAGATCGTGCAGAACGGCCTGGGCGACCTCGGCCTGATGGCCTATGTCAGCCACAACCGCTCCGACGGCTACCAGCCGTACCGCGACCGCGACATGACCGACACCGTCAGCGACAAGCGCCGCTCCTATGACGTCAACGTGTTCGGCGCCAAGGCCATCCAGGCCATCGGGGATGCCTCGCGGCTGGAGCTGTTCTACCAGTACGCCGACGCCGAGCTGGACTTCGCCCGGCCGACATCGAACCACCACACCAGCAACAACCGCGTGCAACAGATCGCCACGGCGACCTTCCAGCAGAGCGTCAACGACGACTTCAGCTGGTTCGCCAAGACCCACATCAACGACTGGGATACCCGCTACGATCGCGTCTACAACCTGCAGGGCGGCGGCACCCAGGTGCTCAATCACAATGACTACTGGGGCTTTACCGACTGGGGGGCGCAGCTCGAAGGCAAGGCCAGGTTCGGTGGCGGTCACGAGCTGGTCTTCGGGAGCGACAACCAGTGGTACAAGGGCCAGGACGATGTGCTGATCATCGACAACGACAAGGCCGAGTCCCATGCGCTGTACGCCCAGCTGCGCCCGCGCATCGACGCGCTGCCCGACTGGCACCCGAGCTTGGGCGTGCGCCGCGAGGAAATCTCCGGCGGCGAGGGCGCCACGGTGTGGATGCTGACCTCGCTCTATGACTTCACGCAGCAACTCAAGCTGCGCGGCCAGTTCGGCACGGCCTTCAAGTTGCCCACCGCCGAGCAGCTTTTCGTCAACGAGCCGGGCGACGAAGTCGGCAATCGTGACCTCAAGCCCGAGCGCAGTCGCAACGCCGAACTGGGCCTGGATTACACCGGCGAGCTGTTCGAACAGCCGTGGAGCGGCAGCGTCACCCTGTTCCGCCGCGAGATCACCGACCTGATCACCCGCGCGGGCGATCAATGGGTGAACGGCAGCGGCGAGATCGAAGTGCGCGGCGTGGAAGCCAACGGCCAGTGGCAGTTCGGCCGCCATTGGCAGCTCTCCGCCGACGCCACGCGCAACCTGGTGGACAGCCGCGAGGGCGTGACGGTGAACAACATCCCGCACTTCTTCGCCCGCGTGCGTGCCGGCTATGACGACAACCTCTGGGGCGCTGGCCTCGCCACTCGCTACGTGGGCTCCATCGTCAGCGCCCAGGACGACGACTACGGCCACTACACCGTGCTCGACGGCGATGCCTATCGCTACCTCGACGCGGCCCGCGCGCATCGTCTGAGCCTGCTGCTGGAGAACCTGCTGGACCGCGACTACGCCACCGGCCGTACCAGCAATGGCATCCGCCAGGTAGACAACCTCGGCCGGCCGCGCACTGCCGAGCTGCGCTACACCTTCAGCTTCTGATGAGGGCCATCCTGCTGGTCGGCCCATTGGCCGGGGCCCAGGGCGAGCGCCTGCACCGCGAGGTGTCGGCGCGTCTGGCGGGTGTCGAGAGCATCGACACCAGCGAGGGATTCGACCTGCTCTGGGCTCAAGCGCGTGCGCAGCTTGCCAATGCCGCGTCGTTGTTGCTGGTTGATCTGGAGCCCGCCACCGACGGCGCCTACCTCGACTGGCTGCGCGCCGAACTGGCGGTACTGGCGGATGAGTTTCCGCAGGCGCCGGTGCCGAGCATCACGGCATCGGCGCTGGGCCGGCGCGGGCTCGACGTCGGCGCGGTGCTGGCGGCGATCGACGATCCGGCGCAGCAGCTGGAATGCCGGGGAGTCGGTGCGGTGCCGTCGCAGCCCGACTGGTCCGCGCCGCCGCCGCATCGTCATCACCTGTTCCTCTGCGCGGGGCCGCGCTGCGTGCGCCGGGGCGCGTTGCCGTTGTGGAAGACCCTGCGTCGCGAACTGATTCGCCACGACCTCTACGAGAACGCCAAGGGCGCCTTGCTGACCCGCACCGGTTGCCAGTTTCCCTGCAATCGCGGGCCGGTGCTGACGGTCTACCCCGAGCGCGTCTGGTACGGCCTGCGCAGTGATGAGCAGGTTTGTCGGGTGGTGCAGGAACATCTGCTTGATGGCGTGCCGGTGGCCGAGTTGCGCGTGGATGGAGAGCCATGATGCGCCGACTGCTTTTCGTAGGAGCGAGCTTGCTCGCGAACCGCTTGATGCCTTGGGCGCCCGGGAGGGTTCGCGAGCAAGCTCGCTCCTACACATTGGCATTGGCGTTCGGGCTGGCGGCGATGCTGGGCATGGCGACGGCCACTGTCCAGGACTACCGCAACTGCGCGCAGGACTGGCACATCGATCACCCTCCGCAACGCATCCTCGCCCTCAACCAGCACGCTGCCGACCTGCTGCTGGCGCTGGGCGCCGGGCCGCGATTGATCGGCGTGGCCTACATCGATGACGACCTCAACCTGACTGGCGGCCGCTATCGCGGCGTGCCGCTGCTGGCCCGTCAGTACCCGTCGGCGGAGGCGGTCTACGCGCAGCGCCCGGACCTGGTGGTGGCAGGCTTCGCCTCGGCGTTCGGCCTGGGAAATCTGAGCCGCGGCGAACTGGCCGGAAGGGGCGTCGCCAGCTACCTGCTCGAAGCCGGTTGTGCGGCGCGGTCGCTCGATCTTTTTGCCAGTGTGGAAACCGACCTGGGCGTGCTGGGTAACCTGCTTGGTGAGCAGGAGAGGGCGCGCTCACTCATTCAGCAGCAACGTGACGAGTTGGCGGAAGCGCGCCGGCTGGTGGACGGCAAACCAGCGCTGAATGTGTTCTACCTCGACAGTGCTGACCATGATCTCGTCAGCCAGGGGCGGCTGGGCATGGTCACTCAGTTACTGCACGCCGCCGGCGCTCGCAATGTCTTCGAGGATGTCGAACTGCGGGGCTTCATCGCCAACACCGAACAACTGCTGGCGCGCGACCCGGACGTGATCCTGCTGGCCGATGCGCTGTGGTCCACGGCCGAGCAGAAAAAGAAAACGCTGCGTGCCGACCCGGTGCTGTCGCGTCTGCGCGCCGTGCGCGAAGGGCGCTTCGTGGCCTTGCCGTTCACTCATCTGTTCCCTGGCGTGCACAGCGGCCAGGCGGCTCGCGAACTGGCGCAGGCGCTGCGCCGGTTTTAACGCAAGCGTCCTGTCTGTTCGCCGGTCACTGTTCCTACCCAAGCGCTGGAGCCCGTGTTAGAAAGCGCCCATCGATCCTTGGGAGGTTGTCATGGGCAAGTTGCGCGTTGGAGTGATTTTCGGTGGGCGTTCGGCGGAGCACGAGGTGTCGTTGCAATCGGCGAAGAACATCGTCGATGCGCTGGACCGCGAGCGCTTCGAACCGGTGCTGATCGGTATCGACAAGGAAGGCCGCTGGCACCTCAACGATGCTTCCGACTACCTGCTCAACCAGGAGAATCCGGCCCTCATTGCGCTGAACCGTTCCAATCGCGAGCTGGCCGTGGTGCCGGGCAAGGCCGAGCAGCAACTGGTGGAAACCGGCAGCCGCCAACTGCTCGATCACGTCGACGTGATCTTCCCCATCGTCCACGGCACCCAGGGTGAGGACGGCTGCCTGCAGGGCCTGCTGCGCATGGCCGATATTCCCTTCGTCGGCTCCGACGTGCTGGGCTCGGCCATCTGCATGGACAAGGACGTGAGCAAGCGCCTGCTGCGCGACGCCGGCATCGCCATCACGCCCTTCATCACCCTGACCCGCGCCAATGCCGCCCGCACGCCGTTCGCCGAGGCGCAGCGCAAGCTCGGCCTGCCGCTGTTCATCAAGCCGGCGAACATGGGCTCGTCGGTGGGCGTCAGCAAGGTCGAGGACGAGGCCGCGTACGACGAAGCCGTGCGCCTGGCGCTGGCCTTCGATGACAAGGTGCTGGTGGAGTCCGCCGTCAAGGGCCGCGAGATCGAGTGCGCGGTGCTGGGCAACGATCAGCCGATCGCCAGCGGCTGCGGCGAAATCGTCGTCGGCAGCGGCTTCTACTCCTACGACAGCAAGTACATCGACGAGGATGCGGCCAAGGTCGTGGTGCCGGCGGATATTCCGGCCGAGGCCGGCGAGCGTATCCGCCAGCTCGCGGTAGACGCCTTTATCGCCCTGGAATGCTCCGGGCTGGCGCGGGTCGACGTGTTCCTCACCGACAGTGGCGAGGTGCTGGTCAACGAGCTCAACTCGCTGCCCGGTTTCACCCGCATCAGCATGTATCCCAAGCTCTGGCAGGCCGCCGGGATGACCTACAGCGAGCTGGTCAGCCGCCTGATCGACCTGGCCATCGAGCGCCACGCCGCCCGGCGCAACCTGCAGACCAATCGCTGATCCACGCCCCGCCAGCTGCTTCTGCGCTACCCTGAGTGCCCGTCGCCCGGTTTCGGGCGGCCGGCCCCGTGTCCCGTAACGAACTGTCAGAAGGAGCACGAGATGAACACTGTGGTATTCGCCGACGGCACCGCCGTACCCGCCATCGGCCAGGGCACCTGGCGCATGGGCGAGGACAGCTTCCAGCGCAAGCGCGAGGTCGCCGCCCTGCGCGAAGGTATCGAGCGGGGTCTGACCCTGATCGACACCGCCGAGATGTACGCCGAGGGCGGTTCGGAGGAGGTGGTCGGCGAGGCCATCGCCGGGCTGCGCGAGCAGGTCTTCCTGGTCAGCAAGGTCTACCCGCATAACGCCAGCCGGCGTGGCATTCCCGAGGCCTGCGAACGCAGCCTGCGGCGCCTGGGTACCGATTGCCTGGACCTCTACCTGCTGCATTGGCGCGGCCAGTACCCGCTGGATGAAACCGTGGATGCCTTCGAGCGGTTGCGCGAGGCGGGCAAGATCAAGCGCTGGGGCGTCTCCAATTTCGATCTCGACGATATGCAGGAGCTGAACGAGCCGGCCTGCGCCACCAACCAGGTGCAATTCAGCCTGGAGGAGCGCGGTATCGAGTGGGACCTGCTGCCCTGGTGCCAGGAAGAACGCATGCCGCTGATGGCTTACTGCCCGGTTGGCCAGGGCGGTCGCCTGCTGCGCGATCGGGTACTGGCGGATATCGCCGGCCGCCACGACGCCACCCCGGCCCGCGTCGCCCTGGCCTGGCTGATCCACCAGCCGGGAGTGATCGCCATTCCCAAGGCGGTCGAGCCGCTGCACGTGCGCGACAACGCCGCCGCGCTGCAATTGCGGCTGACGCCCGAAGACCTCGACGCCCTCGACGCCGCCTTCCCGCCGCCGAGCCGCAAGCAGCACCTCGCGGTGGTCTGACCCCGCACCACGCACCGGCCCCGATCGTCGCCCCCCAGGGCGCGGCCGGGGCAGGGTGCTAGCCTTCCTCCATGGCCAAGATGGCCTGGGAGGGCAACAGCGATGAGCAACTACACGGCGGACGGCGCCGCCATCAATCGGGTCCTGACCGATTACGTCGAGGGCATGACTTTCGGTGACGAGGCCCGGCTGCGGCAGGCCTTCCATCCATCCTGCAAGATCATCGGCAACTACCACGGCGCGCTGGAGTGGGCCTCGCTGGACGAGTTCATCGGCGCCATAAAGGCCGAATCGCCGCCTTCGGAAGGTGCGCCGCCAGCGTGGGAGCTGAAGTCCCTGGACATCACCGGCGACAGTGCGGTGGCCAAGGTCACCGACGAGTTCATGGGCATGCACTTCACCGACTACCTGTCGCTGCTGCAGGTCGGCAACGGCTGGCAGATCGTCAACAAGCTCTACTACCTGCACGAATGACGTGGAACGCATCGGCCTGCGCGGTACGCCGGAAACCCTGCTGATCACCCTCTACGCCAAGGCGAAGGAGAGCGAGCTGCCCGACAGCCTGCTGCGCGACCACTTCTCGCGCCGCGCCGTGGAGCAGATCGACTATGACTTCGCCCGCCTGCGCATCGGCCGCGCCGAGCAGGTGGGCATCGCCCTGCGGGCCAAGCTGTTCGACGACTGGGTACGCGACTTCCTGGCGCGGCATCCGGCCTGCGTGGTGCTGCAGTTGGGGTGCGGGCTGGACAGTCGGATCTTCCGCATCGACCCGCCGTCCACCGTGCAATGGTTCGAGGTGGACTTCCCGGAAGTGATCGCGCTGCGCGAGCGCCTGTACCCCGCGCGGGAGAACTGCCACCTGCTGGCCAGCGCGCTGACCACACCGGACTGGTGGCGCGCGATTCCGACAGGGCGGCCGGTGCTGGTGCTTTCCGAAGGCGCGCTGCCCTACGTGGAGGCGGACAAGGTTCCCTGGCTGCTGCGCGCCCTGGTGGCGCACTTCCGCCAGGGCGAACTGCTACTCGATGGCTACAGCCGCCTGGGCATTCGCCTGCTGCAGTGGAACCCGATGATCCGCCGTACCGGCGCCGTGCTGCACTGGGGGATCGACGAACCACAGGAACTGGAGCAGCAGGTGCCGGCCCTGCAGTTCGTCGAAGCGATCGCCGCCTACGACCGCGAGCAGATCGCGCGGCTGTCCCTGGCGATGCGCCTGCTCTACGAGATCACCCTGGCCATTCCGGCGATGCGTCGCATGGGCCGGCTGCTGCGCTATCGCTTCGCCACGCCGTCCTAGGCGGATGGCCGCGCGGGCTTGCGGCTGCTTTACTGATGCGTCTACGACGACCTTGCGCAGGAGCGCTGCGATGAAGCTCGAGCCGTTGATGGAGATGAACGTGAAGGCCAGCGTGCCGCTGGAAATCGGCCGCGTGCCCCAGGGCCAGCGGCTGATCTCGGCGGCCGGCGGCGGCATTTTCAAGGGCCAGCGCCTGAGCGGCGAGGTGCTGCCCGGTGGCGGCGACTGGATCCTGGTGGACGGCGACGGCGGCTGGCACCTGGAAGTTCGCCTGGTGCTGCGCACCGACGACGGCGCGCGTATCCTGATGCAGCACAACGGACTGCTGGTGGCCAATCCGAAGATCATCCACGCAGTCTCGCGGGGCGACAGCACCGAGTTCGGCGACACCTATTTCATGATCCAGCCGCGTTTCGAGGTCGGCGACGACCGCTACCGCTGGCTCAACCACCAGTTGGCGGTGGGGGAGGGCCGGCTGGGGCCGGGCTGGGTCGAATACCGTTTGTACTCCCTCGCCAATGGATGAGCGATGAAGAGCAGGACTTGTCACACGCGGCGGGCACAGTTGAGGCATCAGGGATCTGGAGACGACCCCATGGCTCTGCCTCCCAACATGCAGCCCGACGATAAAGTGGTGCTGTTCGACGGTACCTGCCGCCTGTGCAATGGCTGGAGCCGCTTCCTCCTGCAGCACGACCGCGAGCGCCGGGTAAAGCTGTGCAGCGTGCAGTCCGCCGAGGGGCAGGCGATCCTCGACTGGTTCGGCCTGCCCACCGAGTACTTCGACACCATGCTCTACGTCGATGGCCGCGAAGGCTTCGAGCGCAGCGATGCCTTCCTGCGGGTGATCGGCCAACTGCCGGCGCCGTGGAACTGGTTGCGGGTGCTCTGGCTGATTCCACGGCCACTGCGCGACTGGTGCTACGACCGTATCGCCCTCAACCGCTATCGCCTGTTTGGCCGCGAAGAGCAGTGCCTGGTGCCCTCGCCGCAGTACCGCGGGCGATTCCTCGGCAATGACTAGCGCGGCCATCGCGCGCCTGGCGCTGGGCCTGGTGTTCCTCTACCACGGCCTGGTGCCCAAGCTGCTGTTCCTCAGCCCGGACGAAGTGCGGATGATCGAGGCCCACGGCTGGCCGCTGTCCACCCAGCGCATTGCCGAGGTCGCGGGCGCCGCCGAGATCGTCCTGGCCCTGGCCATCCTGCTGCTGCGTCGCAGCCGCTGGCCGCTATGGCTGGCGGCGGCTGCGCTGGTGGGCCTGCTGGTGGATGTGGCGCTGTTCGCCCCGGAACTGCTGCTGGGCGCCTTCAATCCGGTCTCTACCAACGTCGCCGCGCTGGCCTTGTGCGCCATCGCCCTGCTGGGCGAACGGGACGCCACGCCGCCCCGTCCGCCACCGCTGCGTTAGAAGCTTCGGGAAACGCTGGCCACTACCGTTGCGGTGCAGGCGTCGCCGAAGCCGAACTGGGTCCGGCATTCGTTCTGCGACAGATCGGTGTCGATGTAGCTCACCGCCCAGTCGAAGCCCACCCATTCATGGCTCAGCTTCGCCTCCCACTCGTGGTAGGTGTCGCGGGTGCTGCCGTCGCCGGACAGGTAGAGCGGGTCCTTGGCGTCATTGCGGCCGTAGCGCACGCGAAGCTTGAACTCGGCCGGCAGCTCGGCGTTGTAGGCCAGGTAGGTGTAGAGGTTGGCCTGGTCCTCGCCGAAGTAGGTCGGGTAGTCGTTGCCGTAGTACGTCCCGACCTCGAAGCCGTAGGCGTGGAGGATGGCGTAGGTGTCGCTCTGGTTGAACTGGCTTTCCTTGGGGTAGGTGTACTTGATGTAGCCCAGGTCCAGGGCGATGTCCTCGTTGGCCTGCCAGTACCAGCCGCCGTAGTAGTCGATCTCCTGACGGGTTTTCAGGCCGCCGCCGAAGTCGACGTTGGAGCTCCACACGCCCAGGTAGGCGCCGGAGGCGTGCTGCAGGGTGGCGCCGACCTGCAGGGCGGGGTCGCCCTGGGTCTGCGAGATGCCGCGGGTGCGGTAGTCGCTGACCAGCGCGGTGTCGATCTGCAGGTTGAAGTCGTGGCCCAGGTCAACGGCCAGGGCGGAGGTGAGCGGCGCGCAGGCGAGCAGCGCGCCGGCCAGCCAATGGGGGCGATTCATGCGGGGAGTCCCTTTGTTGTGATTGTCTGTGGGCAGAAGAAAAATCCCGCACAGCGCCGGCCCTTCCGACAGGCCGGAGGGCTTGGCTTAGGGCTGGGCTGGCGGGCAGGGCGCCAGGGTTGTTCAGACCCTGGCGCAGGAGCCCGGCTCAGAGAGCCGGTTGATCCTCGGCGCGATAGATTTCGCGGCCTTCGAACAGGGTGTGGAGCACGCGGGCCTCGTCCAGTTGCTGGTCGGGCACGGTGAACACGTCGCGGTCGATCACCACCATGTCGGCCTGTTTGCCGGGGGCCAGGGTGCCGATCTTGTCGAGCAGGCCGATCGTCTGTGCGGCGTTGCGGGTGTAGGCGTAGAACATGGTCTGGCGGTCCACGCGCTCGGCGGCG
Source organism: Pseudomonas sp. AU11447 (assembly GCF_001672555.2). NCBI lineage: Bacteria > Pseudomonadati > Pseudomonadota > Gammaproteobacteria > Pseudomonadales > Pseudomonadaceae > Pseudomonas > Pseudomonas sp. AU11447. The sequence goes on from NZ_LZDG02000041.1 coordinate 37,163, forward strand.
TTGAGCACGCCTTCCTCGCCCTGGCGGGTGACGGCCTGGTAGATGGCCTTGAGCGGATCAGGCGTGGACACCGGCCAGTCGCTGGCGCCGGCGATGATGGCGCCGTTGTCCAGCAGGGATTTGGCCGGGTACATGTAGCGGTAGGCCTCGTCGGCGATGTAGGGCTTCACCAGCTCCACGGTGTAGGGCTCGGCGGTGGCCCAGTCGAGCTGCATCGAGGCAATGACGCCGAGCTCCTTGAAGCGCGGGAAGTCCTTGGGGTTGACCAGTTGCAGGTGGGTGATCGAGTGGGTCACGCCGCTCTGCCGGTCCTTGCGCGCCTGGGCGAAGCCGTTGAGGGATTCGCGCACCGCGCGGTCGCCGATGGCGTGCACGTGCACCAGCCAGCCGCGCGCATCGGCGGCGCTGACCAGTTCGCCGAAGTGCTTGGGATCGATCAGCAGTTCGCCCGGCTTGTGGCTGTTCTTGTAATCCTCCAGCAGTGCGGCGGACTGCGCGGGGAATTCGATCACGCCATCGGCGAAGACCTTGATGCCCGGCAGCGTCAGGTTCGGGATGCCCTGGAACTGCTGGCGGACCTTCTCGATCACTTCCAGATCGGCCGGCGTGCTTTTCGGGTTAACCACCTGCAGCGCAGCGACGTGGGCGGTGAGCTGGCCGTCACGGGCCAGGTCGCGGTAGACCGGCAGCACGCCGACGGTCTTCTCGGTGGGCTTGATGGCGAACAGCGCTTCGCCGGGCGTGCCGTTGGCGGCCGGGTCCATCCAGGCGGTGATGCCCAGGCTGTTGTTGTACTTCACCGCGGCCACGCCGGCGCGGTCCATGGTGGCGGTGTCCGGAACCGGCATGGCGGCGGCCACCAGGTCGAAACCGGAGTCGACCAGGAAACCGGTGGGGTTGAAGTCCTTGTCGTGGGCGACGTTCTGCTGTTCCAGCGGGCTCAGGCCGCGCAGGCGCTTGGCGTCCAGCCCGGCGCGCTTGAGCATGGCGGCGTTGGCCCAGGCGGTGTGGTGGTCGCTGCCGATCAGCACCACCGGGGTGTCCTTCCACTCGCCCTGGTTGAAGCGCTTGGCCAGGCCGTCGGCCTGGGACCAGTAGGTGGAGTTCATGCCGTTCATGACCACGGTGTCGTGCACCTTGGCCTTGCCGTTGTCGCGGTCCTGCTTGAGGCGCTTCTCGAAGGCGTCGAGGTCCATCTGCTCATCCAGCAGGCTGGCGGAGATCAGCTCAAGGCCGCCGAAGATGGAGTGCGAGTGGCTGTCGATGAAGCCGGGCATCAGCACCTTGCCGCCCAGGTCGACCTGCTTGCTGCCGGTGCCGGCGAGCTTGCGGATGTCCTCGTTGGAGCCCACCTGCAGCACCTTGCCGTCGGCGATCGCGACGGCCTGCTGCAGCGGCTGGCCGGGTTCGGCGGTGAAGACCTTGGCGTTGTACAGGATCAGGTCCGCGTTCTGTGCCTGTGCTTCAAAAGTACCGAGTGCGATGGCGAGCGCCAGCGCTCCCTTGAGCATGCCGTGCATGACTTCCCTCTGCTTTTCGATGGATTATTGTTGGTCTGCAGCGCAGGCTAATGGCGTGGCGTGTGCCGCGGAAGTCGCTAACGGGCATAACACTTGTGAAGGATTGGCACGAATGACGATGGACAGATTCAGCAGCCTGGCAATGTTCGTCGCCAGTGCCGAGACCGGCAGTTTCAGCCGTGCCGCCGAGCAACTGGGCAAGACGCCCTCGGCGGTGACCAAGGCAGTCGGCCAGCTGGAAATCGAAGTCGGCGCGCGCCTGTTCGAGCGCACCACGCGCAGCATGTCCCTGACCGAGGCGGGGCAGCTCTACCTGGATGGTGCGCGCGAAGTGCTGGCGCGGATGCGCGAGACCACCGAGGAAATCGCCCAATTGCAGCACAGCCTGCGCGGCGTACTGCGCATCACCGGCCCGCTGATCGTCGGCCCGGTATTCCTCGACCAGGCCTGCGCCGAGTTCCTCGATCTGCACCCGGACGTGCGCCTGCAGGTGGACCTTTCCGACAGCTACGTCGACCTGCTCGACGGCCGCTACGACCTCGCCCTGCGGATGGGCAACAGTGACCTGCCGGGGCTGATCGCCCAGCCGCTGGCCGAAAGCCGGCTGGCCATGTGTGCCAGCCCGGCGTACCTTTCGCGGCGCGGCGCGCCAAGGCATCCGAGCGAAATCATCGACCACGATTGCCTGGTCTATCGCCACCCGGCGCTGGATGACCGCTGGTGGTTCGACGTGGGTGGCACGCGCTTTTCCACGCCGCGCAATGGCCGGCTGAGCAGCGACAACCAGGCCACGCTGCTGACCGCGTGCCTGGCCGGGCATGGGCTGCTGCCGTGCCCGCGCTGGAGCGTGCTCGAACACCTGCGCAGCGGGCGCCTGGTGACGGTGCTGGATGACTACTTCTTCGAGCCCGACACCTTCGGCGCGCAGATTCTTGCGGTGTACCCGAGCAACCGCCGGGCGACGCGCAAGATCCACGCATTCATCGAGCACCTGCGCGAGTACCTGCGGCGCGATGGCATCCGCTAGTCCCGTTTCAGAGCACGCTCAGCTCCAGTCGATTGCGGCCGTTGGCCTTGGCTCGGTAAAGCGCGCGATCGGCCTGTTCGAGCAGTTCCGCCAGGTCGCTGGCGCTATCTGCGCTGACCAGCCCGATGCTGGCTGTGACTCGTAGTACCTCGCCCTCGACCTCAAGGCTGAAGTGCTGAAGGATTTCCCGAAGCCGCTCGAAAAAATGCCGGGCGGCGGTGGCGTCGGTGTTGGGTAGCAGGAAGACGAACTCCTCCCCACCGAAGCGTGCGAACAGGTCGGTACTGCGTGCCTGCTGACGACACAGCTCGCTGAAGCGGCTGAGGACCTGATCGCCGGCCGCATGGCCGTGCTGGTCGTTGATGCGCTTGAAGTGGTCGAGGTCGAGCACTGCCAGGCTCAAGGGCGTGCCGTAACGCGCACTGCGCGCCAGCTCCCGCTCCGCCTGGGCCTGGAAGGCCCTGCGGTTGAGCGCATTGGTCAGCGGGTCGAGGGTGGCCAGTTGGCGCAACTGGTTTTCCAGCGCCTTGTGGTGGCTGACGTCGCGGATTTCCGCGACGCGCTGTTGCCCGTCGGCCAGGCGTTCGACGCTCAGTTCGGCGGCGAAGGTGCTGCCGTCGTCACGCATGGCGAGGATGTCATGGGGCTTGCCGTCGGCGAGGTGCAGGCATTGCTCGACGTCGTCGGCGGCCTCGCTGGCGAACAGTTCGCGGAAGGGTTGGCCGATCAGGCGCTCGCGAGGCCAGAGCAGCATGCGTTCCAGCATGGGGTTGGCGTCCACCACGCGGCCGTCGCGCAGCACCAGCATGCCGGCATGGGCGACCTGCATCAGGCGCTCGAAGCGTTCGGCGCTGGCCGCTGCATCGCGGGCGTGGCGCTGGCTGTCGGCGAGGATCCGGCGCATGGTCATCAAGGCCATGCCGACTAGGGCGATCACCCACAACGGAACACCGAAGTTGTAGGGCAACAGGTAGCTGAAGGAACGCGTGACGTCGGCGTGCTCGACGCCTTGCAGACCGTCGTGCAGGCCGATGGCGGCTCGCGTCAGGGTAACCAGGGCATAGCCGCCCAGGGCAATCGCGACGAAGCGGCGCACACCGCGCAGCTCGGCCTCTCCCTGGGCCCGCAGCAGCACGCGGCAGGCCTGGATCGGCAGCAGGCCGCCAATCCCCGCGTAGATAGCGATGAGGTACTCGGAGTTGATCGGCGCGACCCACCAGTGCCAACACAGTGCGGCTGTCATCGCGCCGGCGCTGGCAGGGACGGTCCACCAGGGCGGCGGCAGGCCGAGGAAGCGGTACACGCCCAGCATCAGGAGTGCTTCGCCGGCCAGTTGGGTGGCATTGCCCAGGATGTTCAGCAGCTTGCTGCCGCTGGCCATGAAGCCCATGAACAACAGGATGCCGACAATCAGTGTCCAGGCGCCCCCCATCCACAGGCCGGGCCCGCGGTAGGGCCGGGCGAAATACCAGAGACCGGTGCAGGCGATGGCGCTGGCGAGCATCAGGTTGAGGCCGAGCAACATCGGCGAAAAATACAGGGAGTCCACGGCCCCAACCTCCTTGTGTGGTGGTCGTGGATTCTGCCAGCGCCGCAGGCGTCTTGTCAGTGGCCGGTCAGAGCAGGGCGCCGGCCCAGGCGGAGACCAGCAGCAGGATCGCCATCAGCTGGTTGAGCCGCTGCATCTGCCGGGGTGAGAGCAGGCGCTGGCTGCCGATGCCCAGGCCGGCCCAGACCGCGGTGCAGGGAATCGACACGAGGAAGAACAGCAGCGACAGCAGTTGCACGCGGTCCAGTCGATCGACTCCATGGCCGGCGTACACGCTGATCACTGCCAGTGCCATCATCCAGGTCTTGGGGTTGACCAGTTGCAGCGCGGCAGCGCCGAGCGCTCCCAGGCGCGCGGTGTCGGTATCGCGCGCCAGGTCCGCCGGCGGGCTGCGGAAAATCTGCCAGGCCAGCCAGCTCAGCCAGAGTACGCCGGCCACGCTCATCGCCTGCTGCACGAGCGGCGCGCTGGCCAGCACTTCGCCCAGGCCGCTGCCCACCGCCAGCACCAGCGCCGCGGCGGCCGCGCAGCCGCCGAACATGATAGGCAGCGCGGAGCTCCAGCCGAAGCGCGCACTGTTGCTGAAGATCAGCAGGTTGGTCGGCCCCGGTGTGATCGAGGCGACGAACGCGAAGAGGACGAAAGGCAGCCATTGGCCGAGCTGCGAGAGGTGCATGGTGGGAACTCCAGTGAATCCGTGGGAGTTCATCTTCGCCAGCGCGGCGGGCTCAGTCTGGAAGCTTTGAGCAGCGCTTGCGGTAGTAGGCCGGCGTTACCCCGTAGGCGCGGCGGAACCAGCGGCCGAGGTGGCTTTGGTCGGCGAAGCCGAGGTCGGCGGCGATGTCCGCCGGCGCCAGGCCGCGGCCGAGCAGTTGCCGTGCGCGGGCCAGGCGCAGCTGGATCAGGTAGGCGTGGGGCGGCAGGCCGAAGGCCTGCTTGAAGGCGCGGGTCAGGCGGAAGCGGTCGCAGCCAGTGGCGCGGGCCAAGTCGTCGAGGCCGATGTCGGCGGTCAGGTTGGCGTGCAGGAAGTCCCGTGCGCGTTGCGCCACCAGCGGCAGCTGCGCCGTCGTGGTACCGCGTTGGCGCCAGTGCAGGTGTTGAGTCATGCCGTCGAGCAATTCGTCGACGGCGCTCTGGCGGACGATCTTCAGGTCGTTGCCGTGTACCGCCTGGAAGGCGTTGTCGATGCGCCGAGCCAGTCGCGGGTCGTCGATCAGCAGCTCGGGCACGGCCAACTGGCAGTTGCCCGGCGCTTCCTCGAACAGTGTGCCGATCTCGCGCTCCAGCCAGGGGGCGTCGAGGTAGAGCATGCGGTAGGTGAAGCCGCCGTCGGTGGGCGCGTCGCCGTCGTGGATGTCGCCGGGTTCGAGGAAGAACACCTTGCCGGCAGTGCTGATGTGGCGCTGGTTGCGGCTGTTGAACTGCTGCACGCCGGACTCGGTGAAACCGATCAGGTAGCTGTCGTGCCAGTGCGGATCATAGGCGTGGCCCTTGAAGTGCGCGCGCAGGCTCTGGATGCCGGTGTCGGCGTCCTGCAGCAGGTCGATCCAGTTGTCTTTGTGCAAGGGCCGCCTCCGCATCGCTATTGCCTGCCCGGTCGGCCAGCATAGCGCGCGGCGAGGAAATTTCTGGAAGATTCGTGCAGCCGGTGGTCGAGTGTCGTGAAGCCTCTGTACCGACGATAAGATGCGCCCGGAAGAAAAGGCGAACGCCAGGAGGGAACCGTTCATGGGGCAGGAATACAACCTGGCACTGGTGGTCGCGGCAGCACTCAGTGCCACCGCCGCCGCGCTGCATGTTGGGGTAGTGGTGGTCGGGCCGCGTTGGTACCGGCTGTTCGGCGCCGGGGAAAAGCTCGCCCGTGCCGCCGAAGCCGGGCGGGTCTATCCGGCACTCATCACGTTCGCCATCGCTTTCGTGTTGTTCACGTGGGCCGCCTACGCACTTTCCGGGGCGGGAGTGCTGGCGCCGTTGCCGCTGCTGCGCCCAGCGCTGATGGCGATCGCGCTGGTCTATCTGCTGCGTGGCCTGGCCGGCCCGCTCATCCTCGGGAACACCGGGCGTAGCCAGCGATTCATCTACGTCAGCTCGGCGATCTGCCTGGGCTTCGCGCTCGTGCACCTGGTGGGGCTGGTGCAGGTGTGGAGTCGGCTGGGATAGCGACGCTTTTTTTGTTGCGGATCGGGGCGCCCGTTGCGGGCGCCCGTCTTCTGCCTGTCAGCCAGGCATGGCGTCAAAACTGTCGCTGCGCGCCATGCGCCAGATGCGCTCGTAGAACTCGCCCTCGATGTTGCCGGAGAGCAGTTCACCCGGCTTCAGGAAGTAATGCAGGTGCGAGAACAGGCGGATTTCGGTGGCCGAGACGCGGCGTACCAGATGCCGCGCTTCCAGCTCCGAGGGGTGGCGGATGCCGGCGGCGGCGATCATCTCGGCCAGGCCCTTGAGCGTGTTGCGGTGGAAGCTGTAGACGCGCTCGGCCTTGTCCGGCACCACCAGGGCGCGCTGGCGCAGCGGGTCCTGGGTGGCGACGCCGGTGGGGCACTTGTTGGTGTGGCAGCTCTGGCTCTGGATGCAGCCGATGGCGAACATGAAGCCGCGCGCCGAGTTGGCCCAGTCGGCGCCCATGGCCAGCACGCTGGCGATATCGAAGGCGCTGACGATCTTGCCGCTGGCGCCGATGCGGATCTTGTCGCGCAGGTCCAGGCCGACCAGCGTGTTGTGCACGAACAGCAGGCCCTCGCGCATCGGCAGGCCCATGTGGTCGGTGAACTCCAGGGGCGCGGCGCCGGTGCCGCCTTCCTTGCCGTCGACGACGATGAAGTCGGGGAGGATGCCGGTTTCGTGCATGGCCTTGGCGATGCCCATGAATTCCCACGGATGGCCGATGCACAGCTTGAAGCCCACTGGTTTGCCGCCAGAGAGTTCGCGCAGCTGGACGATGAAATCGAGCAAACCCTTGGGCGTGCTGAAGGCGCTGTGGGAGGAGGGCGAGATGCAGTCCTTGCCCATGGGCACGCCGCGGGTGGAAGCGATCTCCTCGGTGACCTTGTGCTTGGGCAGGATGCCGCCGTGACCTGGTTTGGCGCCTTGGCTGAGCTTGATCTCGATCATCTTCACCTGCGGATCGACCGCCTGCTTGGCGAAGCGCTCGGGGCTGAACGTGCCGTCATCGTTGCGGCAGCCGAAGTAGCCGCTGCCCAGCTCCCAGGTCAGGTCGCCGCCGTACTCGCGGTGGTAGGGGCTGATGCTGCCTTCGCCGGTGTCATGGATGAAACCACCGAGCTTGGCGCCCTTGTTCAGCGCGCGGATGGCGTTGGCGCTGAGCGAGCCGAAGCTCATCGCGGAGATGTTGAACACCGAGATGGAGTAGGGCTGCTTGCACGCCGGGCCGCCGACGCTGACGCGGAAGGTGCAGGGGTCGGCCACCGGCGCCGGGCGAATGGAGTGGGCGATGAATTCGAAACCCGACTGGTAGACGTCGATCAGCGTGCCGAAGGGCTTGTCGGCGGTCTCGTTCTTCGCCCGCGAGTACACCAGGGCGCGCTGGGCGCGGGAGAAGGGCAGTGCCTCCTGGTCGCCTTCGAGCAGGTATTGGCGGATTTCCGGGCGGATGGCTTCCACCAGGTAGCGGATGTTGCCGAGGATCGGGTAGTTGCGGCGCACCGCGTGGCGTTCCTGCAGCAGGTCGAAGACCCCGAGCACGCTCAGGGCTAAGGTGGTCAGGGTAAAGGGCCAGACCCAGTCATGCCCGAGGAAGGGCAGGCTGAGCACGGTGAACAGGACGCAGGCGGCAAAAAAGGCATAGCGGCTTAGGAGCGACAGGTTCATGGAATCTCCAGTCGTCAGGCTTTGATCACGGTCAGGTTGGCCGAAAGGGCCGCCACAGAGCATGGCAGGCATCGCGCGAACGTGCCTGGGCGAAGGTCAATGCGACGGGCTTTCGGAGGTATTTCTAGTTCTGGCGGGCACCGACGGTAGCCCGAAGCGAGAGAAAAAGAAAGCTAGCTAACGATTTTCTCCGGCGCTGAGAAAGCTTGTTTCGGGCGGTGCAAGAACGGTGGCATTCGTCCCTGGGCCATTCGCGAGCAAGCTCGCTCCTACGAAGAGCGCGCCGGCGTCAGGCCTGCAGGAGCGAGCTTGCTCGCGAACCGCATCCCGTCGGACTAACAGGCGATCACATTCACCGCCAGGCCGCCCTTCGAGGTTTCCTTGTACTTGTCCATCATGTCGCGCCCGGTATCGCGCAGGGTGTCGATGGCCTTGTCGAGGCTGACCAGGTGCTGGCCGTCGCCGCGCAGGGCGAGTTGGGCGGCGTTGATGGCCTTGAGCGAGGCCATGGCGTTGCGCTCGATGCAGGGCACCTGGACCAGTCCGGCGACCGGGTCGCAGGTCAGCCCGAGGTTGTGCTCCAGGCCGATCTCGGCGGCGTTTTCCACCTGCTCCAGGCTGCCGCCGAGGACTTCCGCGAGACCGCCAGCGGCCATGGCGCAGGCCGAACCCACTTCACCCTGGCAACCGACTTCGGCGCCGGAAATCGAGGCGTTGAGCTTGCACAGGATGCCGATGGCGGCGGCGGTGAGCAGATAGCGCTCGATGCCTTCGGCACTGGCGTTGGCGTCATAGCGCGCGTAGTAGTGCAGCACCGCCGGGACTATGCCGGCCGCGCCGTTGGTGGGGGCCGTCACGACGCGCCCGCCGGCGGCATTCTCCTCGTTCACTGCCAGCGCCCAGAGGTCCACCCAGTCCAGGGCGCCCAGGGTGGTAGCAATCAGGTTGCCGCTGTCTGCTTCATTCAGCCGGCGATAGAGCATGGGCGCGCGGCGGCGCACCTTGAGGCCGCCGGGCAGTGTGCCTTCGGTTTCCAGGCCGCGGTTCACGCAGGCCTGCATTTCCTCCCAGATATGCGCAAGGCCGGCATGGATTTCCTCGTCGCTGCGCAGCGCGCGCTCATTGGCCCACATCAGGTCGCTGATGCGCCGGAAACCGTGCTCATGGCACAGGCGCAGCAGTTCTTCGGCGCTGTGGAAGGGGTAGGGCATCGGATTGTCCGGGAGGGCGCGGTCGGTGTTGAAGTCCGCCGCATCCACCACGAAGCCGCCGCCGACCGAGTAGCAGATGCGTTCGGCCAGCAGCTCGCCGTTTTCGTCCAGCGCCCGCAGGTGCAGGCCGTTGGGATGGGCGGGCAGGCTGTCGTCGTGGAAGACCAGTTGCCGCGCTGGATCGAAGTCGATTTCGTGCAGGCCGCCAAGACGCAAGCGATGACGCAGCAGGATGTCGTCCACCTGAGGGGCGAGGGCAGCGGGGTCGGCTTCCGCCGGGTCGATGCCGAGCAGGCCGATCAGGCAGGCGCGGTCGGTGGCGTGGCCCTTGCCGGTGGCGCTGAGGGAGCCGAAGAGATGCACCTCGATGGCCGTGGTTCGGGCCAGCAGGCCGTCGTTGCGCAGGCGGTCGACGAACTCGCGGGTGGCGCGCATCGGCCCAACGGTGTGCGAACTGGACGGGCCGACACCGGGCTTGAACATGTCGAAGACGCTGAGGGTCATGGGGATTCCTCCTGTCTTCCAGCATGGACCCGTGTGGCCTTGAATGCTCACCGACCGCTCGACGGCTGGCGTCCGTTGGACACCATTCGCGGGCATGGGCCGCTCCTGCAGGGAGAGCATCGTAGGATGGGTGGAGCCTAGGCGATATCCATGCTGTCCCGGCAGCGATTGAAGGCTATCGCTGCGCTCCACGCCATCCTACGCAAGCTGCCTCAGCCCTGCGCCTGCAGGAACAGCGAGAACAGCTCGGACTGCGACTTGATCCCCAGCTTGGCGTACATGTGCTTGCGGTGGACCTTCACCGTCTCGGCGGAGATCGCCAGCTTGCGGGCGATTTCCTTGCTGGAGCAGCCGCTGAGCATCAATCGGCCCACTTCCAGCTCGCGCGCGGTGAGCGGTGTTTCCATCTGCTGGGCGGTGGATTCCAGGCGGTTCTGCCAGCGTGGCGGCGGGGGCGCTTCCTGGACTTCGCGCTCGAAGGCCATGCGCTGGCGCATCAGCCCGGCGACCCAGGGTTGCACCAGGGCGAGCAGGGCGATCTGCTCCGGGGTGAAGCGGCCCTTGCTGCCCACCGAACAGCACAGGGTGCGCTCGCCGTCGAGTTGCACGTTGATCTGCACTTCATCGGCCACCACGTTGAGGCTGAAGTAGCGCTGGTAGTAATCGGTCTGCTCGAACATTTCCGGCGCCACGTCGTCCAGGCGGAACAGCCCGCTGCCGGGCGCCTCGCGGCTGGCGATGTAGAAGGGGTCGAGCAGGTAGAGGCCCTTGAGGTAGTCCTGGAACAGCGAGTCGGGGCCGCCGTCCTCGCCGGGGCATTCGGCGAACACCTGGGGCCTGCCATTGCTGAAAAGCAGCACGACCCAGCTGTCGAAGGGCACATACTGGCCCAGCAGGCGCACCAGCGAGGTCCAGAAGTTCGGCTTGTCCAGCGCTTCGATCAGCTGCCCGACCGAGCGGTGCCAGGCGATATCCTGAAGGGAAAGGCTCATGACTCTACCCCCGATGGGTTACCACGCGGGCGTAATTACCCGGTGATGGCACGCCCGGCATACTCGGTGGATGCCTTGAGCCGGCGCGGTGCGCATTTTGACCGACAGCGCCCGGTCACCGCAAAGACAAGAATCCGAGGAAGCCCCATGAAAGTAGAGCTCGTCCAACTCGCCGGCCGTGATGGCGATGTGGCCTGGAACCTGGCCCGCACCCTGGAGGCCATCCATGCCTGCGCCGACGACACCCAATTGGTGGTGTTCCCCGAGACCCAGCTGACCGGCTTCCCCACCGAGCAGAACATTGCCGCCATCGCCGAGCCGATCGACGGCCCCAGCGTGCAGGCCGTGCAACGCGCCGCGCGGGAGAAGAACATCTCCGTCGCCGTGGGCTTCGCCGAAGCCGCTGACGATGGCCGCTTCTACAACACCACGCTGCTGATCACCCCCGAAGGCATCGCCATGAAGTACCGCAAGACGCACCTGTGGGCGTCGGACCGCGGCATCTTCACCCCCGGCGACCGCTACGCCACCTGCCTGTGGAACGGCATCCGCGTCGGCATCGTGATCTGCTTCGACATCGAGTTCCCCGAGTCTGCCCGCGCCCTTGGCCAGCTGGGCGCCGAGCTGATCATCGTGACCAACGGCAACATGGACCCCTACGGCCCGACCCACCGCACCGCGATCATGGGCCGCGCCATGGAAAACCAGGCCTACGCCGTGATGGTCAACCGCGTCGGTGCAGGTGATGACGGCCTGGTCTTCGCCGGCGGCAGCGCCGTGGTCGACCCGTACGGCCAGCTGATCGTCGAGGCCGGTCGCGAAGAGTGTCGGCAGATCGTCGAGCTGGACTTCGAACGCCTGGCGCAATCGCGCCGCGACTACAGCTACCTGGGCGAGCGCCGTTTCATGCTGCCCGGCGAGATGCGTGAGCACGCAGACGGCTTGCGCGAGCTGATCATTCCCACCTGAGTTTCCTTCCGGCTCCGCTGCAAGGGGGCCGGGGCGCAGGGCCGCGCCAGTCAAGCGAATCATCAAGAACGACGGGTGCCACGAGCACCCGCGAGGCCTGCGGGTGAGTGCAGGCCGGCAACCCAAGTACTGCCATAACAAACACAACGCGGAGTAAGCAGTAATGGCTCGACTCAAACGAACCCTGTCGCTGGGTTCGGTGGTGCTGTTCGGCATCGCCTACATGACCCCGATCATCGTCCTTGGCACCTTCGGCATCCTCGCCGACGTCACCCGCGGCGTAGTGCCTTCGGCCTACCTCGTCGCCTCTGTCGCCATGCTCTTTACCGCGCTCAGCTACGGACGCATGGCCGCCGCCTTCCCGGTTGCCGGCTCGGCATACACCTACGTGCGCAAGTCGATCAGCCCGAAACTGGGCTTCCTGGCCGGCTGGGCGGTACTGCTGGACTACCTGTTCCTGCCCATGGCCATCTGGCTGATCGGCGCGGCCTATCTGCATTCCGCCTTCCCGGCCGTTCCGCAAGCCTTGTGGGTACTGGCCTTCATCGGCGTAACCACCGCGATCAACGTGGTCGGCCTGCGCCTGGCGAAGAACATCAACGGCGTGTTGATGCTGGTGCAGTTCCTCGTGCTGATTGCCTTCGTTGGCCTGGCCATCCACTACATCACCGGGGACGGCAGCCGTCCGCTGTGGACCCTGGAACCCTTCCTCAAGGAAGGCACCCAGCTGCCGCTGATCATGGGTGGCGCGGCTATCGCCTGTTATTCGTTCCTGGGCTTTGACGCGGTCAGTACCCTGACCGAAGAAACCCACGAACCGCGCAAGACCATTCCGCGTGCCATCCTGCTGATCACCCTGATCGGCGGCGGCATCTTCATCGCCGCCAGCTATTTCGTACAGCTGGCGCACCCGTCGGTGGAGTTCCAGAACGCCGATTCCGCCGCCTACGAAATTGCCCGCAACATCGGTGGCGACCTGTTCGTCAGCTTCTTCCTGATCGGCCTGATCGTCGGCCAGTTCACCTCCGGCCTGTCGGCCCAGGCCAGCGCCTCGCGCCTGCTGTTCGCCATGGGCCGCGACGGCGTGCTGCCGCGGCCGTTCTTCGGGCGCATCAGCAAGCGTTTCGAAACCCCGGTGAACAGCATCGTGTTGTGCGGCGTGGTGGCCCTGCTGGCGCTGCACATGGACGTCACCACGTCCACCTCGTTCATCAACTTCGGCGCCTTCCTGGCCTTCAGCCTGGTGAACCTCTCGGTGATCTTCCACTACTACCTGAATGCTGAACGCCGCGGCCTGCGCGAGCTGGTGCTGTTCCTGCTGTTCCCGCTGATCGGCCTGCTCGCCGACCTGTGGCTGATGGTCAGCCTCGACCACCTGGCGATCTGGCTCGGCGCCACCTGGCTGGTGCTCGGTGTGATCTACCTCGCGGTGATCACCAGCGGCTTCCGCCAGCAACCGCCGGAGATGCATTTCGAGGAGGCGTGAGGCCCACGCGGGGCTATGCTGGGGACTCCGAGCCGTGAAGCCCGAGGAGATCCCGCCATGCCCCGCCTCACTCTCTACCATTCGCCTCAGACACGCTCCAGCGGCACCCTGGTGCTGCTGGAAGAGCTGGGCGCCGAGTACGACCTCGAACTGATCAACATGAAGGCCGGCGAACAGCGCAAACCGGCCTTCCTGGCCGTCAACCCGCTGGGCAAGGTGCCGGCGATCCGCATCGGCGAGTCGCTGGTTACCGAGCAGGGCGCTATCTTCATCTACCTCGCCGACCTCTTCCCCCGCGCGAACCTCGCTCCCGCCCTCGACGATCCGTTGCGCGGCCCCTACCTGCGCTGGCTGGTGTTCTACGGCTCCAGTTTCGAGCCGGCCATCGTCGACCGCGCCCTCAAGCGCGATGCCGCACCGCAGGCCATGAGCCCTTACGGCGACTACGACAGCGTGATGCGCGCCCTCGCCGAACAGCTGGAAACCGGCCCTTACCTGCTGGGGAACCGCATGACCGCTGCCGATGTGCTGTGGGGCGCAGCCCTGCGCTGGACCATCGGCTTCGGCGTCGTGCCCAAGCTGCCGGTGTTCGAGCGTTACGTGGAACTGGTGACCTCGCGCCCGGCCTTCAAGCGGGTTTGGGAGCGGGATGCACAGTGGGCGGAGGAGCATGCCAGGGCGGCGGAGGCGAAGCCGTCGTGAGCGTTGGCTGGAAATCGCGCGCGCTGGAAAGGTGAGGCGCGATTTGAGGAGTTGGTCTCAAGTGAGGTGGGAGTATTCCTTTTCACGTGTCGGAATATTTTCTCGCCTCCTCGATTGATCAATGATTACCCCAACGCCGCGCCCCCCATCGCGTGGCGTCGGCAACTAAAGCTATTACAAGCCGCTCCTTGATTCATGTCCCCAAGGCCCTCCGCAAGGAGGGCCTTTTTTATGCGCGGGTTTCGGCCGTGCTCAGCCCTTGGCGGCGCTGACGCCTTCGAGGGTAGCGAAGGAAGTGTCCTTCGCGGTCAGCAGGAAATCGCGCATGAAGGGTGCGTCCAGCATGTCGGCGCGGATGGCGGCGAACAGGGTGCAATACAGGCCTTTTTCCCCCAGGCGCTTGGCGGTCACGTAGCCCCGCGAGCTGTACTCGTGCAGCGCCCAGTTGGGCAGGCTGCAGACGCCACGGCCGGAGGCCACCAGTTGCATCATCATCACCGTCAGCTCGGAGGTGCGGACCTGCGCTGGCTCGACATCGGCCGGTTCGAGGAAGCGGGTGAAGATGTCCAGGCGATCGCGCTCGATGGGGTAGGTGATCAGTGTCAGGTTGGCCAGGTCTTCCGGAACGATGAAGGACTTGCCGGCCAGCGCGTGGTGGTTGTCCACCGCCAGCAGCGCTTCGTAGGTGAACAGCGGCACGTAGGTGATGCCGGCGATCTCCACGGGGTCGGAGGTCACCACCAGGTCCAGGTCGCCGCGGGCCAGTGCCGGCAGCGGGGCGAAGGAGAAGCCGGAGGCGAGGTCCAGCTCCACTTCCGGCCAGGCGTCGCGGAATTGGTCGATGGTCGGCATCAGCCACTGGAAGCAGCTGTGGCACTCGATGGCCATGTGCAGGCGGCCAGCAGTGCCGCCGGCCAGGCGCGCCAGGTCGCGTTCGGCGCCGCGCAGTTGCGGCAGCACCGCGTCGGCCAGTTGCAGCAGGCGCAGGCCGGCGCTGGTGAAGCGGACCGGCTTGGTCTTGCGGATGAACAGCGACAGACCCAGGCGCTCCTCCAGTTCCTTGAACTGGTGGGACAGGGCGGATTGCGTGAGGTGCAGGCGCTCGGCGGCCTCCACCAGGCTGTCGGCTTCGCGCAGGGCATGCAGGGTTTTCAGGTGACGGAGTTCAAGCATGGCGCGGCCTCGCCTCAGTATGAGGAAATCTTGATGAAAAGGCGGATCAATTGAGCTGCCCTCATGATAAGCCGGCTGCTGGCGCTTCACCAGCAGGGTTCGCCGGCCTGCCCGCCAGGTTTAATTCACCAGCTCAGATAGAACATGCCCTTGGCCAGCAGGACGATCAGCACCACGTGGGCGAATACGCTGTAGTGGATGCGCCGGGAACGCTGGCCGGTCATGCGCCCGACACGGAATGAATACATGGCGAAGATGAAGTGGCCCAGTACGCTGGTGGCCAGCAGCAGCTTGAGGCTGAGCAGGGTGGCGAAGGGCGACGCCAGCGGCTCGGCCAGCAGCGGCACGTAACGCAGGTGCAGCATGCCCAGGCCGCTGCCGAACAGGGTCAGGATGACCCAGGGCATCACCCGGCGCAGGCGGCGGCCGAGCGCGCCCTCGACCATTTTCATCGCCCGCGCCGGCACATGGGCGTGGATGCTCTCCAGGATCAGCACTTCGAAGAACACCGTGCCGACGAACAGGATCGCAGCGAACAGGTGCAGCACCAGCAGGATGGGGTAGGCCATGGCAGAGCTTCCGAGCGGGGGCTTCTATCTTCGCGACTGTTGGGGGCGGCCTCCCTTGATCCGCATCATGGTAAGGGCCGTCGGCGACCGCTCAGCGCCTTTCATCAAACTGTCACGGACCTGTGGCAGAGCGAGCGACGGAAATTCATCAGAATCGCTATCAACTGGGGTTTTGCGTTCCGGATTTTCATTCATGCGTGCTTTTCTACTGGCAGTCGCACTTTTCTGCGGCTTGCCCTCCTTTGCTATTGCCGCCGATCGCTGCGATGCGCGGGTGCCGACCGAGCTGGTCGACCTGGGTGACGTGCGCCTGGCCTACCAGAGCATCGGGCGTCCGCAGGACCCGACGTTGCTGCTGGTCATGGGCCTGGGTGGGCAGCTGATCCATTGGCCGGATGAAGTGGTCGAGGCGCTCTGCCAGCAGGGCTTCCGGGTGATCCGTTACGACAACCGCGATGTCGGCCTGTCTTCCTGGCGTGTTCCCACGCCCAGCGGCAACCTGACCTACGAAGTGATTCGCTATCGCCTCGGCCTGCCCGTGAGTGCGCCCTACAGCCTGACCGACATGGCCGGCGATGCACTGCACCTGCTGGACGCCCTGCACGTAGAACGCGCCCATGTGCTGGGTGCGAGCATGGGCGGGATGATCGCGCAGCATGTCGCCGACCTCGCGCCGGATCGCGTGATCAGCCTGACCCTGGTGATGACCAGTTCCGGCGCCGAAGGCCTGCCGGCGCCCAGCGAGTCGCTGCTGCGCCTGCTCGCCCGGCGCGAGGCCGCCAGCCGCGAACAGGCCATCGAACAGCAGGCCGACCTGCTGGCCGCCCTCGGCAGTCCGCAGGTTCACGACGACCGCCAGCAATTGCTGCAGCAGGCGGCGCGCTCCTACGATCGCGCCTTCAACCCCGAAGGCGTGCAACGGCAGATGCTGGCGATCCTCGCCGAACCCAGCCGTGTGGAACTGCTCAACCGGCTGAACGTGCCGACCCTGGTGGTCCACGGTACGGCCGATCCGCTGCTGCCGGTGATGCACGGTGTGCATGTGGCCGCGCACATTCGCGGCTCGGTGCTGAAGTTGATTCCGGGAATGGCGCACCGTTTCCAGGAAGACTTCAAGGAGCCGCTGCTTGGCGCAGTGCTGCCTTACCTGCGCGAGCACCAGGGTGGCGGGCACGTCGCCCAGCTCTGAGGCTTTCGCAGGAGCGGACGTAGTCCGCGATCGATTTCCGACCACGCTGAGCCGGCCGTTTGCACATCGCGGCCGGAAACCGTTCCCACGCTCGCTGTGAGTTTCAGGGGGCGGGCAAGCTGTAGCGCTCGGCGAAATACTGCCGCAGGAACTCCACCGCCACCCGCACCTTGGCCGAACTGACCAGTGGGGCGGCATAAACGGCCCAGATGTCCGCCGGCTGCTGGTATTCAGGCAGCACCTGCACCAGTCGGCCATCCTCCAGGCTGTCGTGCACGTCCCACCAGGAGCGCAGCAGGATGCCGCGCCCGTCGATGCACCACTGGTGCACCACCTCGCCGTGGTTGGACGACAGCGGCCCGGTGACTTTCACGCTTTCCTCGCCTTCCGGCCCCTGCAGGTGCCAGACGCCGAAGGGATGGTCGCGCTCCTTGATCACCAGGCAATCGTGCCCGGCCAGTTCCGCGAGCGTGCGCGGCGTCCCGCTGCGCTCCAGGTAGCTGGGTGCGGCACAGAGAACCCGACGGTTCCTGGCCAATGGGCGGGCGATGAGGTTGGGGTCGATGTCGTTGCCCACCCGCACGTCCAGATCGAAACCTTCGCCTATCAGGTCCACCAGGCGGTCCTGTACATCCAGCCGGATATCCAACTGCGGGTGCCGCGTGGCGAGTTCCGACAAGGCCGGGGCGACGAAGCGCCGGCCCAGACCGAGGCTGCTGGCGATACGCAGCAGCCCGCTGGGCTCGCGATGCAGGGCGCTGACGTCATCGCCCATGCGCTGCACGGCATCGAGGATGCGCAGCGCCCATTGATAGATACGCTCACCGTCTTCGCTCACCGAGACCCGCCGCGTGGTGCGGTGCAGCAGGCGCACGCCGAGGTCATCCTCCAGCAGGCGGATACGCTTGCTGACGAAGGCGGCGGACATGCCCAGTTCGCTGGCGGCGGCAGCGAAGCTGGAGCGCCGAACCACCTGGATGAAGACGCGGAGGTCGTCAAGATTGGGGAGTTTATTCACAGTTCGTGCTTAAAGAATCAACGTTATCGCTGATTATGTTTGTTTTTGCTGCTTTTAGCATGGCCGGCACTGCTTTCCACTTCACACCAGCGAGGGTGCCCCATGAGCAAGCCATTCAGAATCGCCGCGATCCCCGGAGACGGCATCGGCCAGGAAGTCCTTCCCGAAGGCCTGCGAGTCGTCCAGGCGGCCGCGCGGAAACACGGCCTGGCGCTGGAATTCGAACATTTCGAGTGGGCCAGCTGCGACTACTACCTGGAGCACGGCAAGATGATGCCGGACGACTGGTTCGAACAGCTGAAGGATTTCGACGCGCTGTTCTTCGGCGCAGTCGGCTGGCCGGACAAGGTACCGGACCATATCTCCCTGTGGGGCTCGCTACTGAAGTTCCGCCGCGACTTCGACCAGTACGTGAACATCCGCCCGGTGCGCCTGTTCCCCGGCGTGCCTTGCCCGCTGGCCGGGAAGAAGCCCGGCGACATCGACTTCGTGGTGATCCGCGAGAACACCGAGGGTGAGTATTCGTCCCTGGGCGGGCGCATGTTCGAAGGCACCGAGAACGAGTTCGTGCTGCAGGAATCGGTGTTCACCCGTCGCGGCGTCGACCGCATCCTGAAATACGCCTTCGACCTGGCACAGACCCGCGAACGCAAGCGCCTGACCTCGGCTACCAAGTCCAACGGCATGGCGGTGAGCATGCCCTACTGGGACGAGCGCACCGCGGCGATGGCCGCCGGCTATCCGGAGATCACCTGGGACAAGCAGCACATCGATATCCTCTGCGCCCGTTTTGTCCTGCAGCCCGAGCGCTTCGACGTGGTAGTGGCCTCCAACCTGTTCGGCGACATCCTCTCCGACCTCGGCCCGGCCTGTGCCGGCACCATCGGCATCGCACCCTCGGCCAACCTCAACCCCGAGCGCAGATTCCCCTCGCTGTTCGAGCCCGTGCACGGTTCGGCGCCGGACATCTTCGGCCAGAACATCGCCAACCCCATCGCCATGATCTGGTCCGGAGCGCTGATGCTGGACTTCGTCGGCCAGGGCGATACGCGCTACCGCGCGGCCCACGACGATATTCTCGCGGCCATCGAACAGGTCATCGCCAATGGATCGGTGACACGAGACATGGGCGGGCAGTTGTCGACCCAGGCGGTGGGTGCGGCAATTGCTGAGATCGTTAGCAGATAAATCCTACATCTGCGGGGATTGCCCATGAAAAGCCCGTAGCTGAGCGGTTACGGGTGTCGTGGCAGGGCAGCATGAGTCGATGGGTAGCTCTTGCACCCTGCGGCGATTCATCGCAGACTGTTAACCATTAGATCGTTGTTAACCAGTGGTTTATTCGTGTTTGAGTCAACTGGTCCGACGATGCTTCATCCGCAGCCTGCGGCGGATGCGCAACAACAACAAAAAACGTCCCAGGAGACGCCTGATGTCCCCCTTGATGCCCCGCAAGACCCAGAAGGTCGATGTATTCCTGATATCCATGAGCCTGGTCGCGGTGCTCCTGACCGTGATCGGGCTCGCTGCGTTTCCGGCCCAGGCCGAGCAAGCCGCGAATCAACTGTTCGAGGTTGCTACCCGTACCTTCGGCACCGCCGTGCAACTGCTGATCTTCGGCAGCTCGCTGGCCGTGCTCTACATCGCCTGCAGCAAGTACGGCCACATCCGCTTCGGTAGCGGCAAACCGGAATATTCCACGGCCACCTGGGTATTCATGTTCATCTGCGCTGGCATGGGTTCCTCCACGCTCTACTGGGGCGTGATGGAGTGGGCCTACTACTACCAGACCCCCGGCCTGAACATCGTTCCGCAATCCCGCGAGGCGCTGGAGTACAGCGTCGGCTACTCCTTCTTCCACTGGGGCATCAGCGCCTGGTCGATCTACGCCCTGGCCTCGCTGGCCATGGCCTACCACTTCCACGTGCGCAAGAAGAGCGGCCTGAACCTGGCTTCCATCGTCGAGGCCGTCACCGGCTTCAAGGCCACCGGTCCGGTGGGGCGCCTGGTGGACCTGATCTTCCTGCTGACCATGATGGGCGCACTCACCGTGTCCCTGGCGCTGACCGCCTCGACCTTGACCCGTGGCCTGTCCGGGCTGGTGGGCACGCCGGATACCTTCACCGTACAGGTACTGGTGATCGGTGTGATCGCCGTGCTGTTCTCCCTGAGCTCCTACATCGGCATCGATGGCGGCCTGCAGAAACTGAGCAAGATCGTCTGCTACGGCGCGCTGGTGTTCGCCGCGGTGGTGCTGCTGGTCGGTCCGACCCAGTTCACCATCAATAACACCGCCAACGGCATCGGCCTGATGATCCAGAACTACGTGCACATGAGCCTGTTCACCGACCCGGCCGGCGATGGCGCCTTCACCCGCAACTGGACGGTGTTCTACTGGCTCTGGTGGGTGTCCTACGCCCCTGGCGTGGCCATGTTCGTGACCCGCGTATCGCGCGGCCGGCAGATGCGCGAAGTGGTATTCGCCCTGCTGCTGGGCGGCAGCTTCGGTTGCTGGTTCTTCTTCGGTGCGCTGGAAAGTTACAGCATGCACCAGTTCATCACGGGTGCCGTCGACGTGCCGAAGATCCTCACCGAGCAGGGGGGCGAAAGCGCCGTAGAGGCGCTGCTGCTGGCGCTGCCGTGGGGCAAGCTGTTCCTCGCCGTGTACCTGTTCATCATGGCTGTGTTCTGCGCCTCGCATATGGATGCCGCCGCTTACGCCGTGGCTGCCACCAGCACCCGCAACCTGCAGGAAGGCGATGATCCGACGCCGACCCACCGCCTGTTCTGGGCCATCACCCTGACCCTGGTGCCGTTGGCGATGCTGTTCGCCAAGGCCTCGCTGTCGACGATGAAGACCGCCGTGGTGCTCACCGCGATTCCGTTCACGCTGATCCTGCTGGTCAAGGTCTATGGCTTCTTCAAGTGGATGCTGGCGGACTATGGCTCGATACCGGCCTACCGCATCGAGGAAGAGGCCGCGGCGATGGTGCTGGCGGGCGAGGCGGTAGCCGAACCCTCGGCTGTCGTAGAACCCGTACGGGAAGTGGCCCTGGCCCAGTGATTTCCTGCGTGGCGTCGCCAGCCCGGGCGACGCCACCCGCAGGCTTTTTTTTGCCTGCGCTGTTAACCAACGGGTTGCAGTAAACCAAAAATCAAATGGACCGCGCCTTGCGCGAGTCGATGAAAGCCTGGAGATATCCGATGACCGACTTCGAACGCCTGCCCGCCGATTTTTGCAGCGACCACGAGCGCGCCTACACCATTCCGGCGAACTTCTACACCAGCGATGCCGTATTCGAGCACGAGAAGGAAAAGATCTTTGCCCACAGCTGGATCTGCCTGGGCCATCGCAGTGAAGTGGCCGAGAAGAATGCCTATATCGTCCGCGAGGTGATCGGCGAGAGCATCATCGTCGTGCGGGGCCGCGATGACGTGCTGCGCGCCTTCTACAACGTCTGCCCGCACCGTGGTCACCAACTGCTCGAAGGCACTGGCGGCATTGCCAAGAACGTCATCGCGTGCCCCTACCACGCCTGGACTTTCAAGCTCGACGGCGAGCTGACCCACGTTCGCAACTGCGACCAGGTCGAGGCCTTCGACAAGGGTGACTACAGCCTGGTGCAGCTGCGCGTCGAGGAATACGCCGGTTTCATCTTCATCAACATGGATGCCAATGCCGGCAGCGTGGAAGAGCAGCTGCCCGGCCTGGAAGCCAAGATGCGCGGCGCCTGCGCGGTGATCGATGACCTGCACCTGGCCGCTCGTTTCGTCAGCGCCACTCCGGCGAACTGGAAATCCATCGTCGACAACTACATGGAGTGCTACCACTGCGGCCCGGCGCACCCGAGCTTCGCCGACTCCGTGGACGTCGGCCAGTACGGTCACACCCTGCACGGCAACTGGACCCTGCAGTACGGCATCGCCAAGTCCTCGGAGCAGTCGTTCAAGGTCGACGAGTCGGTGAGCGATCCGTCCTTCTCCGGCTTCTGGGCCTGGCCGTGCACCATGTTCAACGTGCCGCCGGGCGCCAACTTCATGACCGTGATCTACGAGTTCCCGGTCGACGCCGAAACCACACTGCAGCACTACGACATCTACTTCCTCAACAAGGACATCACCGAGGAGCAGCAGAAGCTCATCGACTGGTACCGCGAAGTGTTCCGCCCGGAAGACCTGCGCCTGGTGGAAAGCGTGCAGAAGGGCCTGAAGTCCCGCGGTTACCGCGGCCAGGGTCGGATCATGGTGGATAAGGAGCGCACCGGTATCAGCGAGCACGGCATTGCCCACTTCCACAACCTGATCGCCGTGTCGCACCTGGATTGACCCGGCGCGCCGCCTGTGGGCGGCGAACAGTAATTGCGTGAGGCCTTGCATCGGCGATGTCGGTGCAGGGCACCCGCCCCGCAAACAGCGGGGCGGCATTCCCTAGAAAACAGCTCTCTTCCACCGCCGCTCGGGGAGCCGGAAGGGAGGCGGGTGGCGCGGCCACCCGGTCAGTTGAGGTGAACCATGGCCAATACCTACGAGATGTTCAGCGTGCGCGTGACTGCCGTGGAGCAGGCAACCCCGCAGATCAAGCGCTTCACTCTGGCGCGAGCCGACGGCCAGCCAATGCCGGCCTTCAGCGGCGGCAGCCACGTGATCGTGAAAATGGCCGACGGCCTGAGCAACGCCTATTCGCTGATGAGCGATCCGCGCGACCTCAGCCACTACCAGATCGGCGTTCGACTGGAAGAGCAATCCAAGGGCGGATCGGCTTTCATGCACCAGCAGGTCGAGGTCGGCACCCAGTTGACGATCTCCACCCCGAACAACCTTTTCGCCCTCGATCCCAAGGCCGGGCGCCACGTATTGATTGCGGGTGGCATCGGCATCACGCCATTCCTTTCCCAGTTGCATGAGCTGGAAGGCGGCGCCGTCCCGTACGAGTTGCATTACGCCTTCCGCAGCCCGGAGCATGGCGCCTTCCAGGGCGAGCTGGCAGACGGTCCGCATGCCGGGAATGTGCGTTTCTATGTGGATAGTGAGCATCGCCGCCTCGATCTGGCCGCTTTGTTCGCCTCCCTGGCGGCGAACGACCACGTCTATGTCTGCGGGCCCAAGCCGCTGATCGATGCAGTCATCGACGGCGCGAAGAAAGCCGGAATCGCAGAGGCGCGCGTACACTTCGAACAGTTTGCGGCCGCTCCTGCCAGCGGCGGCGCCTTCACCCTGGTACTGGGTCGCTCCGGCCGTGAACTGCGAGTGGAAGAGGGCATGACCATCATCCAGGCCATCGAGAACGTAAAGGCCGCCCAGGTGGATTGCCTGTGCCGCGAGGGTGTCTGTGGAACCTGCGAGACGCGCATCCTCGAAGGCGAGGTGGAGCATTTCGACCAGTACCTGTCGGACGAGGAAAAGGCGTCGCAACAGACCCTGATGCTCTGCGTCTCCCGCGCTCGCGGGGAGCGGCTGGTGATCGACCTGTAACTTCCTGGCCTTCATGTAGGAGCGAGCTTGCTCGCGAACCCACTGCGCGGCGGGGGTTGTTCGCGATCAGGCTCGTTCCTGCAGGTCCAGTGCTGTCATCCACCGGTTTACAGCTGTGTATACTGCGGCCCTCGAATACCTCCAGGGACCGCGCCACCCATGATGGAAAACAGCTTCGCCTTCCGTCTCAAGGAACTGCTCGAACACCACAAGCTGACGTTGCAGGCAGTGGGTTCGGCCTTGGGTATTTCACGCACGGCGGTGCATAAGTGGACCAAGGGCGGCGAGATCGACTACGACAACCTGCGTCGGCTGGCAGACTTTCTCAAGGTCAATTGGCTCTGGCTGCGCTACGGCGAGGAGGCCCTGCGCAGCGTGCAGGATGCCGAGCCGATCGAGCTGCCGATGACTGACCTGCGCCGTCGCTACACCGCCGAGATCATGGAGAGCGAGACGCGGATGAAGCTGGCCCAGGAGGGCGCGCGGATCGTCACCTGGGAATGGAACCTGATCAGCGACGAAGTGACCTACTCGCCGAACGTCGAAGCGGTCTACGGCTGGCATGTCAGCTCCAACCAGACGTTCTGGAGCCACCTCCCGGCGGAGGACGTGGCCACCATGCAAGCGATGTATGAGCGTGCTGCTACCGAGGGCAAGGGCTGCGAGTGCGATTTCCGTATCCTCCAGCCCGACGGCAGCCTGCGCTGGATTGCCTCGCGCGCCACGGTGGTCAACGATGCTGTCGGCCGACCACTGAAGATGGTCGGCATCAGCATGGACAACACCGAACGCATGGCCACCGAGGAACGACTGCGCAACAGCGAGGAGCGTTTCCGGGCGATCTTCGAGCTGACCTGGGGCGCACTGGCCTACATTGGGCTGGACGGCAGCTGGCAGCGGGTGAACGGCAGCCTCTGCGAGTTGCTCGGTTATCGCCCCGAGGAGCTCTACGCCATCACCTTCCAGGACATCACCCACCCCGACGACCTGGCGACCAACCTGGATCTTCTGCGCCAATTGCTGGCCGGTCATTTCGATCGCTACGTGGTCGAGAAACGCTTGCGCCGCCGCGACGGAGACTATGTCTGGGTGCGCGTGCGCACCTCGCTGCAGCGTCGCGCACAGGACGGGGTGCCCGATCACCTGATCAGCGTGTTCGAGGACATCCGCGCCGAACGTGCCGAGCGTGACCGCCTGCAGGCGCAAATCAGCGAATTGGAAGCGCAGCTGGCGGCACGCGCCTGACTCAGTGCAGGCGTACCCAGACGAACACCAGCAGCGAAGCTGCTACCAGCCAGGCCAGCGCAGCCATCGCCAGCGACAGCTCCAGGCGCATGCGATCCACCATCAGGTAGAGCGCGGCCAGGTAGACGAAGTAGGGAATGATCGACCACATGCCGAACAGGATGGTGGTCTTCAGGTCGTCCAGCGAACGGCTCTTGCCGACGATGTAGTGGGCGATCAGGGCGAAGGTGGGGAACAGCGGCACCAGGCCGGCGATGTAGTAATTGCGCGTCTTCGACAGCGCGGCGAGGATCAGCACCACGCCGGCGCCAAGGGCTGCCTTGAGGATCAGGTCCACGTCTTTCTCTATGCGGCGACGCCACCGGGGCGGTGGCGTCGGGGATTATCCGCGAGAGTGGCTGCTCGCTCCAATTCGACGTTCAGGCAACCTGCGTGCTGGGCTCCAGCGGGCTTTCGCTGCTGAGGAGTTGCTCCAGCCGCTCCTTCTGCCGCGCATTGAGGAACAGCCCGAGCTTGGTGCGGCGCCAGAGGATGTCGTCGGCGTCGCGGGCCCATTCCTCGCGGACCAGGTATTCCACTTCCCGCGCATAGAGCCCGGCACCCAGGTGTTCGCCCAGTTCGCTGAGGTTGTGCGCGCCGTCGAGCAGTCGCCAGATGCGGCTGCCGTAGGTGCTGGCCCAGCGGCGGGCAAGGGCCGGGTCGAGCTGGCGCAGGCGTTCCATGAGCTGGATGGCCAGGTCTTCCACTGTGGTCATGGCTTCGCCGCCGGGCAGCGGGGCGCTGGCGGTCCAGCTCGCCTTCATCACGCCGGCGAAGTGTGGCTTGAGCTGTTCCAGCGCGGCCTCGGCGAGCTTGCGGTAGGTGGTCAGCTTGCCGCCGAACACCGAGAGCAACGGCGCTTCGCCGGGGGTGTTGTCCAGCGCCAGGGTGTAGTCGCGAGTGACTGCGGACGGATCGTCGGACTCGTCGTCGCACAGCGGGCGCACGCCGGAGAAGCTGCGCAGGATGTCCTGCCGACTCAACTGGCGCTTGAAATGCGCGTTGACCACGTTGAGCAGGTAGTCGGTCTCGGCTTCGCTGATGCTGATCTGCGCCGGGTCGCCCTGGTATTCGCGGTCGGTGGTGCCGATCAGGGTGAACTGGCGCAGGTAGGGAATCGCGAAGACGATGCGCCGATCCTCGTTCTGCAGGATGTACGCGTGCTCGCCGTCGTAAAGGCGCGGCACGATCAGGTGGCTGCCCTGGATCAGACGGATGCCGTAGGGCGGTTTCTGGCGCAGTTCCTCACGCAGGAAGCGGTCGACCCAGGGGCCGGCGGCGTTGACCAGCGCGCGGGCGCGGATCGAGTAGAGGCTGCCGTCGCGGCGTTCCAGGTGCAGGTGCCACAAACCCTTGCTGCGCCGCGCGCTGACGCAGCGGGTGTGCGGGTGGATATGCGCGCCGTTCTCGCGGGCGGCCATGGCGTTGAGTACCACCAGGCGGGCGTCGTCCACCGAACAGTCGGAATATTCGAATCCACGGGTGATCTCGGCCTTGAGCGGGCTGTCGATGCCGAAGCGTACGCCACGGGATGCCGGCAGCTTCTCGCGCTTGCCCAGGTGGTCATAGAGGAACAGGCCGGCGCGGATCATCCAGGCCGGGCGCAGGTGCGGGCGGTGCGGTAGCACGAAGCGCATCGGATGGACGATGTGCGGAGCCTTGGCCAGCAGTACCTCGCGCTCGGCGAGGGCTTCGCGGACCAGGCGGAATTCGTGGTGTTCGAGGTAGCGCAGGCCGCCGTGGATCAGCTTGCTGCTGGCGGAGGAGGTGTGGGCGGCGAGGTCGTGCTGTTCGCAAAGGAACACTGACAGCCCGCGCCCGGCGGCGTCCGCCGCGATCCCCGCACCATTGATGCCGCCGCCGACGACGGCCAGGTCATAGACTTCGGCAAGGGGCGCGTGGCGCTTGCTGGTGGAATTCATGGGGCCGCCTGGGTGTTGAAAGTGAATCTTTTATGTTCGTTTTCGAAAATATCCTAGTTCAGTGAACGAAACATGACCAGCCTTTGGCGCGAATTCGCGCAGGCATTCGTCTGAATGTTCGAAAGTGAAATAACTGGGAAGTCTCAGACCAGCTCGAGCTGAACCTTGTACTGGCTCATCAGGCGCGCTACGGCGGCGGGTGGCGGGCTGTCGGTGAAGACTCGGTTGACCAGGGAGATCGGGCCCAGGCGCACCATGGCGTTGCGGCCGAACTTGCTGGAGTCGGCGGCGAGGAATACCTGCCGCGCGTTATCGATGATGGCGCGGGAGACGCGCACTTCCTGGTAGTCGAAGTCCAGCAGGCTGCCATCTTCGTCGATGCCGCTGATGCCCACCACGGCGAAGTCGACGCGAAATTGCTCGATGAAATCCACTGCCGCCTGCCCGACCACGCCGCCGTCGCTGCGCACCGTGCCGCCGGCGATCAGTACTTCGAAATCGTCCTTGCCGGCGAGGATGCTGGCGACGTGCAGGTTGTTGCTGATGACCTTCAGGTTCCGGTGGCCGAGCAGGGCGCGGGCGATGGCTTCGGTGGTGGTGCCGATATTGATGAACAGCGAGGCATTGTCCGGAATCTGCGCGGCAATGGCTTCGGCGATGCGCTGCTTCTCGTCGCGCATCTGGTCGGCGCGGGTGTTGTAGGCGGTGTTCTCGATGCTCGAATCCCAGGCCGCGCCGCCGTGGTAGCGGCGCAGCAGGTTCTGCTCGGCCAGTTGGTTGATGTCGCGGCGGATGGTCTGCGGCGTGACGGCGAACTGCTGGGCGAGCTCTTCGATGCTCAGGTAGCCGCGTTCGCGGACCAGATCGAGGATGTTCTGCTGGCGGGGTGGCAGGTTCATGCGGTTCGCTCGTGCGGACGGGCCGGGAGGGCAAGGATGCCGCACGGAGCCGACGCTGTCATGGACTTGTAGGAGCGAGGGGGACGCCATCGTTATTGCTCGCGGACCCCGCCGGGTTCTGTGGAGTCAAGCGGTTCGCGAGCAAGGACTGGGCGTCCCCCTCGGTCCTACAGCAGAGCAGTCAGTCTTCCGCTGCCCAGCCACGGGTGCGTTCGACTGCTTTTTGCCAGCCCTTGTATAGCCGCGCGCGCTCGGCTTCGTCGCAGGCCGGCTGGAATACCCGCTCGATCACTGCCTTGTTCTTCAGCTCCGCGAGGTCGCTCCAGAAACCACTGGCCAGGCCCGCCAGCACGGCGGCGCCGAGGGCGGTGGTCTCGCGCATCTGTGGGCGCTCCACCGGAGTGCCGAGGATGTCGGCCTGGAACTGCATGAGGAAATTGTTGGCCACCGCGCCACCGTCCACGCGCAGCGCGCGCAGCGGTTCGCCGGCGTCCTGCTGCATGGCGTCGAGCACGTCGCGGGTCTGGTAGGCGATGGATTCCAGGGTGGCACGGATCAGGTGATCAGCCTTCACACCGCGGGTCAGGCCGAACAGGGCGCCGCGGGCATACGGGTCCCAGTAGGGCGCGCCGAGGCCGGTGAAGGCGGGGACCAGGTAGACGCCGTTGCTGTCCTTCACCTTGGTGGCGAAGTACTCCGAGTCGTGGGCATCGTTGATCACTTTCAGCTCGTCGCGTAGCCACTGCACGGTAGAGCCGCCGTTGAACACCGCGCCCTCCAGCGCATAGGCGACTTCGCCACGCGGGCCGCAGGCGATGGTCGTGAGCAGGCCGTGGGTGGACTTCACCGCCTTGTCGCCGGTGTTCATCAACAGGAAGCAGCCGGTGCCGTAGGTGTTCTTGGCCTGGCCCGGTTCCACGCACATCTGGCCGAACAGCGCGGCCTGCTGATCGCCGGCGATCCCGGCAATCGGCGTGCGGTGCACACCCAGGCCGCCGACCTTGGCGTGGCCATAGACTTCGGAGGATGCGCGAACCTGCGGCAGCATGGCGCGCGGCACATCCAGCGCGGCGAGCAGGCGCTCGTCCCAGTCAAGCGTGTGGATATCGAACATCAGGGTGCGCGAGGCGTTGGTGTAGTCGGTGACGTGCACTTCGCCTTCGGTAAGCTTCCAGATCAGCCAGCTGTCGACCGTGCCGAATAGCAGCTCGCCGCGCTGCGCACGTTCGCGGGCGCCTTCGACGTTGTCGAGGATCCACTTGAGCTTGGTGCCGGAGAAGTAGGGGTCGATGACCAGCCCCGTGGTATCGCGGATGTGCTGTTCCAGGCCATCGCGCTTGAGCTGCTCGCAGATGGCCGCGCTGCGCCGGCATTGCCAGACGATGGCATTGTGGATCGGCCGGCCGCTGGCCTTGTCCCACACCAGGGTGGTTTCGCGCTGGTTGGTGATGCCGATGGCCGCCACCTCGGCAACGCTGAGGTTGGCCTGGGCGAGCGCCTCGACCAGGGTCGAGCTCTGGGTCGCCCAGATTTCCATCGGGTCGTGCTCGACCCAGCCCGGCTGCGGGTAGATCTGCGCGAACTCGCGCTGGGCCACGCTGACCACGTTGGCGTCGTGGTCGAAGATGATGGCGCGCGAGCTGGTGGTGCCCTGGTCGAGGGCGACGACGTATTTCTTGTTCTTCGGGTCGGTCATGGCAGTGGCCTTGTCGTTCAGCAGTCCCTGCAGCATTCCCTGCAACAGGACCCGTAAGGGGATTGGCGCAGACCATACGGGATTCGTCCGCGCCGGTGAAGCGAACACCGTGCAGTGCAGCACGCCTTGGCTTACTGTTATGCGCTGGAAAGCCGCTTGCGAGAAGCCCGCCGATCATGACCCCCGCCATCGACCTGCTGAAGAAGAACCGCGCCGAACACCATGTGCTGAGTTATGAGCACGACCCGAAGGCGCCGTCCTATGGCCTGGAAGCCGCCGAGAAGCTCAACCTCGATCCGGCGCGCGTCTTCAAGACCCTGCTCGCCTCCAGCGAAAAGGGCGAGTTGCTGGTCGCTGTGGTACCGGTCGTGGGCACCCTGGACCTGAAAGCGCTGGCCCACGCGGCGGGTGTGAAGAAAGCCGACATGGCCGACCCCCATGCCGCGCAGCGCGCTACAGGCTATCTGGTGGGCGGCATCAGCCCGCTGGGGCAGAAGAAGCGCCTGCGTACCTTCATCGATGAATCCGCACAGAGTTTCCCCACCATCCACGTCAGCGCCGGCCGCCGTGGGCTGGAAGTGGAGTTGAGCGCCGAGACGCTGGCCGGCCTGACATCGGCGACCTTCGCCCCCATTGGTCGGGGTTGAGCGAACGACTGTCTGCTCGCTTCTGTACGGTTCGTCGTTCATCGGCTTCTGTCATGCTCGGACATCACTTTTCAGGAGACTGCCATGCTGCTCGATTTTCACCAGGTAGACGCTTTCACTGATCGCCCGTTCGCCGGCAACCCGGCCATGGTGTACCGCCTCGATGCCTGGTTGAGCGACGAACTGATGCAGCAGATCGCCGCCGAGCACAACCTCTCGGAGACCGCCTTCCTGGTGAAGGAGCCCGCCGGTTGGCGCATCCGCTGGTTTACCCCGACCGCCGAGGTGCCGCTCTGCGGCCACGCTACCCTGGCCAGCGCCCACGTGCTGTTCGAAGTGTTCGACGAGCCGGGCGAAGTGCTGGAGCTGAACTCCCTGTCCGGGCCTCTTCGTGTGACCCGTGAGGAAGGCCGGCTGGCACTGAACTTCCCGGCGCAGCCGCCGAGCGAATCCGGCTCTACGGTGGAGTTGCAGAACGCTCTGGGCGTGGACGTGGTGGATGCACTGAACACCGCCAACCACCTGCTGGTACTGCTGGAGTCGGAGCAGGCGGTGCGTGACTGCCAGCCCGATTTCGCTGCTCTCGCGCGCCTGCCGTACCTGGGCGTGATCGTTACCGCGCGCAGCGACGACTACGACTTCGTTTCGCGCTTCTTCGCTCCGGCCATAGGTCTCAACGAAGACCCGGTGACCGGCGCCGCCCACTGCGTGCTGATCCCGTACTGGTCGCGCCGCCTGAACAAGCTGCAGATGCGCGCCTTCCAGGCTTCCGCGCGCGGCGGCGAGCTGTGGTGCCGTCTGGAAGGCGAGCGCGTCAGCATCGCCGGCTACGCCCGTCTGGTTGCCAGCGGCCGTCTGCTGGTTGTTTGATCTGTGACCGGGGTGCTTTCGGCTCCCCGGCGTAGGCTGGCCTTCACTGAAAACCGCGCCCCACTGGCGCGGTTCGCAGCTTCGGAGGCAGGCCCATGGCCCTTCTGCTTATCGCTGACTATCACGTTACCGACGACTCCGCCGTCCTGGCGCCCGCTACCCTGAACGCCCTGGCCGCCGCCCGGCAGATCGGCGGCGAAGTTCATCTGCTGTTTGCGGGCAGTGGCCTCGAGGAGCTGGCGAAACAGGCTTGTGGTCTCGAGGGTGTTGATCGCGTTCTGCTGGCAGGCGATCCCGCCTACGACCACCTGCTGGCGGAAAACCTCTCGGCACTGGTGGTGCAACTGGCTCCGCGATACCGCCACATCCTCGCGCCGGCCACCGCCGTGGGCCGCGATTGCCTGCCGCGCATCGCAGCCTTGCTGGATGTGGACGCGGTCTCCGACGTCATCGCCGTCATCGACGAGCAGACCTTCCAGCGCCCGATCTACGCCGGCAATGCCATCGCCACGGTGCGCTGCGAGGGGCCGTCGATCGTGCTGGGCATTCGCCCAACCGCTTTCGATCCGCTGCCACTGGCCGATGGCAATGCCGAACTGGAGCGTATCGGCGGGCCGGGCGATCTCGGTCTGTCGCACTGGCAGGGCGAAGAACACCCAGGCTTCGAGCGCCCCGCGCTGGAGTCGGCGAAGGTCATAGTCGCCGGTGGGCGTGGCCTGCAAACCGAAGAAGGCTTTGCCGCGCTCTATCCGTTGGCGGATCGCCTGCACGGCGCCGTTGGCGCTTCGCTGGCGGCAGTGGATGCGGGGTTTGCGCCCGCGGAGCTGCAGATTGGCCAGTCAGGACGCATCGTCGCGCCAGAGCTTTATCTTGCCGTGGGAATTTCAGGGGCCGTGCAGCACGTGGCGGGCATGAAGGACGCCAAGGTCATCGCGGCGATCAATCTCGATCCGGACGCGCCGATCTTCGAGATCGCCGACTATGGCTTGCAGGGCGACCTGTTCGAGTTGCTGCCCAAGCTTGAGAAGGCGCTCGCCTAGAGCGCCACACTGCCTTGGGCGGGGAACAGCACGAGATGTTCGGCGGCGACGCCGATGCCCACTTCATCGCCCGGTTGGTGGTCGGCATGGCTGGGGAACAGCGATTCCAGCTGGGTGCCGGTGGGCAATTGCAGGCGATACAGGGTAGCCGCACCGAGGAACGACTTGCCGACGATGCGCGCCTTCAGTGCGCCATCGGCGGCCGGCACCAGGTCATCCGGGCGCAGCAATACATCCACTGCGCAGCCGTCGGGCAGGCTATAGGCGCGGTTGCCGCGCAGCAGGCCCAGCTCGGTCTGCACCGCATCGGTCCCGCACATCTGTCCGCGAATGAAATAGCCCTGGCCGACGAAGCTGGCGACGAAGGGCGTCTGAGGCTCGTGGTAGAGGTTGAACGGGGTATCCCACTGCTCCAGCAGGCCGTTGCGGAATACGCCGACGTGGTCACTGACGGCGAAGGCTTCTTCCTGGTCGTGGGTCACCAGAATCGCGCTGGTGCCGCGGGCCTTGAGAATGTCGCGCACCTCGTGGCTGAGCTGGCGGCGCAATTCCACATCGAGGTTGGAGAAGGGTTCGTCCAGCAGCAGCAGTTGCGGCTGCGGCGCAAGCGCGCGGGCCAGGGCCACGCGTTGCTGCTGCCCGCCGGAGAGCTCGTGGGGGAAGCGCTGGCCGAGGCCATCGAGCTTCACCAGCTCCAGCAGCTCACCGACGATGCGCTCGTGCTCGGGGTTCCTGCGGATGCCGAAGGCGATGTTGTCGGCCACCGACAGGTGCGGGAACAGCGCGTAGTCCTGGAACACCATGCCGATCCGGCGCTTCTCCGGTGACAGGGTGAAGCCGGGGCGGGAAATCACTTCGCCACCCAGTTCGATACGCCCGCCCTGCACCGGCTCGAAACCGGCAATGGCGCGCAGGGTGGTGGTCTTGCCGCAGCCCGAGGGGCCGAGCAGGCAGCCGATGTCGCCGGCATTCAGGTGCAGGCTGACGCCTTGCACCACACGCTGCTGTTCATAGCCACAGGAAAGGTCGTCGAGGGTGAGCAGCAGCGGTTTGGTCATCGGGCTCGAAACAGGAGGGCTCAGGCGTAATGCGCGTGCTCGACCAGCAGTTCGAGCAGGGCTTTCTGGGCGTGGAGACGGTTTTCCGCCTGGTCCCAGGCCACGGAGCGCGCGTCGTCCAGCAGGTCTTCGCTGATCTCTTCGCCACGGTGGGCCGGCAGGCAGTGCATGAATAGTACATCCGCCGCCGCGCCATCGAGCAGCGCACGTGTTACCTGATATGGCTGGAACAGGCGCAGGCGCGCGGCCGCTTCGTCTTCCTGGCCCATGGATGCCCAGACGTCGGTGCTCACCAGGTGTGCGCCGGCGACCGCTTCGCGCGGGTCACGGAAGATCTTCACGCGCTCGCCGGCTTGCTCCATCAGAGCGGAGTTCGGCTCGTAGCCTTCCGGGCAGGCCACGTTCAGCTGGAAGTCGAAGCGGATCGCCGCCTCGATGTAGCTGTTGCACATGTTGTTGCCGTCGCCGATCCAGGCCACGGTCTTGCCGGCGATGCTGCCGCGGTGCTCATGGAAGGTCTGCATGTCGGCCAGCAGCTGGCACGGATGCAGGTCGTCCGACAGGCCGTTGATCACCGGCACGCGGGAGTTCTCGGCGAACTCGATCAGGTTGCTGTGGGCGAAGGTGCGGATCATCACCGCATCGACCATCCGCGACATCACCCGCGCGGCGTCGGCGATCGGCTCGCCACGGCCCAGCTGGGTATCGCGCGGGGAGAGGAAGATGGCCTGGCCGCCGAGCTGGATCATCCCGGCTTCGAAGGAGATCCGCGTCCGGGTCGAGGCCTTCTCGAAGATCATGCCCAGCACGCGGTTCTTCAGCGGTTCGTAGAGCACACCTCGGTCGCGCAGGTCCTTCAGCTCGGTGGCACGGCGGATCAGACCGAGCAGTTCTTCGGTCGTGTAATCCAGCATCGAGAGGAAGTGACGTGCGCTCATGGTTCGTACCTACTACTTATTCTCAGAATCAGGCCGAGGTACCGACCGGCTTTCGTGAGAAAAAACGGGCTGAACCTGCGGCGGGACCGCATGGAGCGGAAAATGGGGGAAGGCGCGATCCTATAAGGAAATGACGGATCTACGCAAGTTTCGCCCGGAAGGCCCGTCGGGCGGGGCTTCACCATGGTCGTTCCTGATGCCGCGCAATTCACCCGACGGAAGCTGGTGGTGCTTCGCAAGGCCAGGATTCATAGTGCTTGCGACCCTATGACCGGCCCGTCGAATGGCTGGCAACGACAATACCGAGGCGAGCCATGAGCAAGACCCTCCACCACCGTGCGTGCCATCTGTGCGAGGCCATCTGCGGCCTGACCATCGAGACCGAGGACGAGCGCATCCTGTCCATCAAGGGCGACGCCCAGGACAGCTTCAGCCGTGGCCATATCTGCCCCAAGGCGGTGGCGCTGCAGGATATCCAGAACGACCCGGACCGCCTGCGCCAGCCGGTGCGCCGTGTCGGCAACGAGTGGCAGCCGATCGGCTGGGACGAGGCCTTCGAACTGGTGGCCACGCGCCTGGCGGACATCCGCGAGCGTCACGGCAACGATGCGGTGGCGGTTTACCAGGGTAATCCCAGCGTGCACAACTACGGGTTGATGACCCATAGCAACTACTTCCTCGGCCAGTTGAAGACCCGCAACCGCTACTCCGCGACCTCGGTGGACCAGTTGCCGCATCATCTGGTCAGCCAGCAGATGTTCGGCCATGGCCTGCTGATCCCGATTCCGGACATCGACCACACCGACTTCATGCTGATCCTGGGCGGCAACCCGCTGGCGTCCAACGGCAGCATCATGACCGTGCCGGACGTGGAGAAACGTCTGAAGGCCGTGAAGGCGCGCGGCGGCAAACTGGTGGTAGTCGACCCGCGTCGCACCGAGACCGCGGCGATTGCGGACCAGCACCTGTTCGTCCGCCCCGGTGAGGACGCCGCGCTGCTGCTGGGCATCCTCGACACGCTGCTCAGCGAAGGACTGACCCGCGACGCTTCGTTGCCGGTCAACGGCCTGGACGCGGTGCGCGAGGCGCTGGCGCCATTCAAGGTCGAAGCCATGGCCACGCGCTGCGGCGTGCCGGCCGACAATATCCGCCAGTTGGCGCGGGAATTCGCCGCCGCCGACAAGGCCGTCTGCTACGGGCGCATGGGCGTTTCCACCCAGGTTTTCGGAAGCCTCTGTCAGTGGTTGGTGCAATTGATCAACCTGGTCACCGGCAACCTCGACCGTGTCGGCGGCACCCTGTGCACTACACCGGCGGTTGACCTGGTGGCGACCACGGCGGGTGGCGCGTTCAACCGCTGGCAGAGCCGTGTGTCAGGCTTGCCGGAGTATGGCGGCGAACTGCCGGTGGCAGCGCTGGCCGAAGAGATGCTTACCGAAGGCGAAGGGCAGGTGCGTGCGCTGGTGACAGTGGCGGGTAATCCGGTGCTGTCCACGCCCAATGGCCGCCGCCTGGAGCAGGCGCTGGATAGCCTGGAGTTCATGCTCAGCGTGGACCTCTATATCAACGAAACCACGCGCTACGCCGACCTGATCCTGCCGCCCACCGCGCCGCTGGAGCACGATCACTACGACACCACTTTCAACGTCTTTGCCGTACGCAACGTCACCCGCTTCAACGAGGCGATCCTGCCGAAACCCGAGGGCGCACTGCACGACTGGGAAATCTTCGTCGGTCTGGCCAAGGCCTATGCGGCGCGCAGCGGTGCCGAGCTGAAGCCGACCCTGTTGCCGGAGCAGATGATCGAGATGGGCCTGCGTTTTGGGCCCTACGGCGACGCCAGCGAGCACAAGCTGAACTTGGCGCGGTTGCGCGAGCATCCCCACGGTATGGACCTGGGCCCACTACAGCCGAACCTTGCACCTCGGTTGAAAACCGCCAGCCGCAGCATCGAGGCGGCGCCGGAAATCTTCCTCAATGACCTGCGTCGCTTCGCCGATACCCAGTCGCCGGCCATTGACCAGCTGCTGCTGATCGGTCGCCGCCATGTGCGCAGCAACAACTCCTGGATGCACAACTATCACCGCTTGGTGAAGGGCAAGCCGCGCCATCAACTGCTCATGCACCCGCAGGACCTCGCCTCGCGCGGGCTGGTGGACGGGCAGAAGGTACGCGTGCGCTCGCGGGTCGGCAGCATCGAGATCGAGGTTGCGGCCAGCGACGAAGTCATGGCCGGGGTCGTCAGCCTGCCCCACGGCTGGGGGCACGCACGGCCGGGCGTGCAGCTGTCGATTGCCCGCGAGCAGGGCGGCGCCAGTGCCAACGACCTCACCGACGAGCGACATCTTGATGCGCTCTCCGGAAACACCGCGCTGAACGGTGTGCCAGTGGAGGTCGAAGCCGCCTGACAGGCTGTCGCAAGGCATCTGCAAAGCCGAGCGTAGCGCTCGGCTTTGCAGTACAATGCGCGGTACCGTGCCGGCCAGCGCCATCCGAGGAGGCGGCTGCCGGATCAGTATCTGATAGTTCAGCCGAGGAAGTTCATGGATATCATCGATACCATCAAAGAGCAGATCGCCAATAACCCTGTCCTGCTGTACATGAAGGGTTCGCCGAATGCTCCGCAGTGCGGTTTCTCGTCCCGCGCCGCCCAGGTCCTGATGGCTTGTGGCGAGAAGTTCGCCTACGTCGACATCCTGCAGAATCCGGAAATTCGCGCCAACCTGCCCAAGTACGCCAACTGGCCGACCTTCCCGCAACTGTGGGTCGGTGGCGAGCTGGTCGGCGGCAGCGACATCCTGGCCGAGATGTTCGAAAAGGGTGAGCTGCAACCGCTGATCAAGGACGCCGTAGGCAAGGCCAACGCCTGAGTCTTTCGTGCTGTCGCACAAAGCCCCGCCTTGGCGGGGCTTTGTTTTTGGGAAGAAATAAAGGATGAGTGAACAATCACGGGCCAACGCCGCACGCTGGGCGTGTGGCTATTGCTTCGCCATGGGCGGCATGGTGCATGGCAGCCTGATGGGCCGGGTGCCGGCGCTGAAGAACATGACCGGCGTGGACGAGCAGCAACTGGGCCAGGCATTGCTGGGCGCCGGAGTGGGCGCGCTGCTGGCATTCGTTTTCGCCGGGGCATTGGTACGGCGCCATGGCAGCCGGGCGATCACAGTGGTTTCCGGGTTGGCGCTGATGGCTTGCTTCCCATTGCTCGGGCTGGCGCCTAACGTCTGGTACCTGGCGGCGGGGCTGCTACTGGTTGGCCTGACCTTCGCGACCATGGACGTGGCCATGAACACCCAGGCGGTGGAAGTGGAGCGGCGCCTCGGCCGGCCGTGCATCTCCAGCCTGCATGGCATGTACAGCCTGGGCGGGCTCACCGGCGCCATCGGCGCGGCGATTTTTGCCGGCATGGCGCCTGTCTGGCACTTCACCCTGCTGGCCGTCATCGCGGTGGCGATCCTGCCGTTCTTCGCCCGTCATCTGTTCGAAGGGCGCCCGGAGCCCACGGAGGAGGAGGCGCCAGCCCAACGTGGCTGGCGCCTGCCGCCACCGGCGCTGATAGGTCTTGGGGTGCTGACGCTGTGCGCGTTCGTTTCCGAAGGCGCGGTCGCCGACTGGGGCGCCCTGTTGCTGCACCAGGTTATGGGTGCGTCGGAGCGAGTGGCAGCACTGGGCTTCGCGGCGTTCTCCGCGACCATGGTGCTGGGGCGTCTGTTCGGTGACCGTCTGCGCGTGCGCTTCGCCGACGAGGCGCTGGTGCGCAACCTGGCGCTGCTGGCCATCGCGGGCATGCTGCTGGCGCTGTTCAGCCCATGGATTTCCGGCGCGATTGCCGGTTTCGCCCTGGTGGGCGCCGGGTTGTCGGTGGTGGTGCCGATCCTGATCGGCGCGGCAGGCAACCGGCCGGGCGTCGAGCCTTCGCGCGGCGTGGCCGCAGTGGCGTCGTTCGGCTATGGCGGCTTGTTGCTGGGCCCGCCGCTGATCGGCTTCCTCGCCGAGCATGTGGGGCTGCGCCTGTCGCTGCTGGTGGTGATCGGGCTGTGCGCTGGCCTGGTGTTCAAGGCCGGACTGGTGCGGCGTCCGCCGAAGACGAACGGCTAGAAGGGAAGGGCACCGGCGTCCACAACCGCGCCGGTGCCTTGTTCCTGATCAGTCGTCTTCGTGCATGTGCGACTGCAGGTAGTTTTCCAGACCGACTTTCTGGATCAGGCCCAGCTGGGTTTCCAGGTAGTCGATGTGCTCTTCCTCGGACTCGAGGATGTCCTTGAGCAGGTCGCGGCTGACGTAGTCATGCACGCTTTCGCAATGCACGATGGCGTCGCGCAGGTCCTTGGCGGCCTTGAGTTCCAGGTTCAGGTCGCACTGCAGCATTTCCTGGGTGTTCTCGCCGATCAGCAGCTTGCCCAGGTCCTGCAGGTTGGGCAGGCCTTCGAGGAACAGTATGCGTTCGATGAGCTTGTCGGCGTGCTTCATCTCATCGATGGACTCGTGGTACTCGTGCGCGCCGAGGCGCTTCAGGCCCCAGTCGTTCCACATGCGCGAGTGCAGGAAGTACTGGTTGATGGCGATCAGCTCGTTGCCGAGGATCTTGTTCAGATGCTGGATGACTTTCTTGTCGCCTTTCATGCCGGGGTCCTGCCGTGTGGAGTGGGAGAGATTGAAATTCTCGCCCCCTTATAACCATATGTCAAACATAAGTACTTGAATTTGTTATAAAAAGGAATATGAATGCGAATGTTTTCATTCCGCATCCCGGCGCTAAATCCCTGAATTTCAGGCATAAAAAAACCGGGCCAGTGCCCGGTTTCTTCGCAATTCTTGCTGAACTGATCAGCGGTATTTTTTCAACTCGCCGCGTAGGCCAGGTTGTAGTTCATGCTCTGGGCGCTTTGCAGGTCGCCGAGCGTATCGCGAACCACCTGCTTGGCGAGGCAAGCGCACTTGCCGCACTGGGTACCGACGCCGGTGCACTCGCGCACTTCGCGGTAATTGCAGGCGCCGTCGTAGATCGCATCGCGGATCTGGGTATCGGTAACACCGTTGCAGAGGCAGACGTACATGGTTGCACTACAGTCGCTGTGGGGTTGTTGGAAGCGATACTAATAATAATGAGAATGATTGTCAAAAGTTCCCGAGTACGCATCCAGGCTGTCTGACAAATGGTCATTGGGTTCAATGACTTAGCGTCTAACCCGCGTGGATTGCGGGCTGCGCGCATAGGCATCGGGAGCGATATGTTTTTTGCAGGAGCGAGCTTGCTCGCGAACTGGGGGGCTATGGCGCCAATCCCACCTGTCAGGCATCCGAAGACGCTGGGGTTCGCGAGAGCAAGCTCGCTCCTGCAGGTAAGGCGGGGTGTTGATGCCGGCTCCATGAAAAAGCCCCGCAAGTGCGGGGCTTTTTCATGGAGCGTTGAAGCCGATCAGTGATCGTCTTCCATCCAGCCGCCGAACTCCTTCCAGCGGTTGACGATGCCGCAGAACAGCTCGGCGGTCTTCTCGGTGTCGTAACGGGCCGAGTGCGCTTCGCGGTTGTCGAACTCGATACCGGCGGTCTGGCAGGCTTTCGCCAGGACAGTCTGGCCGTAGGCGAGGCCGGCGAGGGTCGCGGTGTCGAAGCTGGAGAAGGGGTGGAACGGGTTGCGCTTCACGCCGCTGCGGTTGACCGCCGCGTTGAGGAAGCCCAGGTCGAAGCTGCTGTTGTGGCCGACCAGGATCGCCCGCTTGCAGCCATTGGACTTCAGCGACTTGCGGATGCCGCGGAAGATCTCGGTGAGTGCCTGTTCTTCCGGCACGGCCATGCGCAGCGGGTGGTCCAGCTTGATGCCGGTGAACTCCAGCGCGGCCTGCTCGATGTTGGCGCCTTCGAAGGGCTCCACACGGAAGAAGTAGGTGTGCTCGGGGAACAGGTAGCCGCTTTCGTCCATGCCGATGGTGACGGCGGCGATTTCCAGCAGGGCGTCGGTGCCGGCGTTAAAGCCGCCGGTCTCGACGTCCACCACGACCGGCAGGTAGCCGCGGAAGCGACGTGCCATCGGGTGGCGCGGGCCTGGCGGGAAGGAGCCGTCGAGTTCTTCTTCGAAGATTTCGTTCTCGTCACTCATGCCACGGTCTCCAGCAGGCGCCAGCGCAGTTTCTCGCCGGCACGCAGCGGGACTACATCGAAGTCGCCGAACGGCAGGGCCGCCGGCGCTTCCCATTCTTCACGCACCAGGGTGATGCGGTCGCTGTTGCGCGGCAGGCCGTAGAAGTCCGGGCCGTGCAGGCTGGCGAAGCCCTCCAGCTTGTCCAGCGCATTGCGTTGCTCGAAGGCTTCCGCGTACAGCTCGATGGCGGCGTAGGCGGTGTAGCAGCCGGCGCAACCGCAGGCGGCTTCCTTGGCGTGGCGCGCGTGCGGTGCCGAGTCGGTGCCGAGGAAGAACTTCGGGCTGCCACTGGTGGCCGCATCCAGCAGGGCTTCCTGGTGGGTGTTGCGCTTGAGGATCGGCAGGCAATAGAAGTGCGGGCGGATGCCGCCAACCAGCATGTGGTTGCGGTTGTACAGCAGGTGGTGCGCGGTGATGGTGGCGCCAACGTTGGCCGGGGCGGCCTTGACGAAGGCGGCGGCATCGCCGGTGGTGATGTGCTCGAAGACCACCTTGAGAGTCGGGAAGCGCTCGACCACGCGGGTCAGGTGTTCATCGATAAAGCGCTTTTCGCGGTCGAATACGTCGACTTCCGCGCGGGTCACTTCACCGTGTACCAGCAGCGGCAGGCCGACTTCGGCCATGGCTTCGAGGACGTGGAAGATGTTGTCGACGCTGGTCACACCGGAATCGGAGTTGGTGGTGGCGCCGGCCGGATAGAGCTTGGCGGCGTGCACGAAGCCCGAGGCCTTGGCGGCGCGGACTTCCTCGGCGCTGGTGCGGTCGGTGAGGTAGAGCACCATCAGCGGCTCGAAGCGGCTGCCGGCCGGCCGGGCGGCCAGGATGCGCTGGCGATAGGCATCGGCTTCGGCGGCGTTGCGTACCGGCGGGACCAGGTTCGGCATGATGATGGCGCGGCCGAAGGTGCGGGCGGCGTCGCCGACGGTTTGCGCGAGTGCGGCGCCGTCGCGCAGGTGGATGTGCCAGTCGTCGGGGCGCAGGAGTGTCAGGCGGTCGGACATGCGGATTCCAGGGGTGCGGTTGCAGCGGGAAGAGGGTGAAATGCTACCGGAAAAGGCCGCCGCCGGCACTCGCTATCAAGTTTTACCAGGGCCGACCGATAGATTGTGGGACGCCTTTTTATCTGTGTGGATGCCACCGTGCGCCAGCCATCTCTACTTCTCCTCACTCTTTGCGCGAGCCTTCCGGCCTGGGGGCTGACCTTCCAGACTCGCCTGGAAAGTGCGCAATGGACGGTGGAGGGTGACCAGTTCGAGTGCCGGTTGTCGCAGAGCGTGGCCGGTTTCGGCCTGGGCGAATTCGTCTGGCGCGCTGGCGAGCAGCCGACATTCCGTCTCAAGCCGCTGACGGGCTGGCTGGGCAGTGGCTCGGCAACCCTGCTGGCCGCCGCGCCGCCATGGCGGCCGGGGCAGGGTGATCTGAATCTGGGGTCGGTACAGGTGGGTTCGGGCGACGTTCCGTTCAACAGCACCCAGCAGCAGGCCGGGCGCTTGCTCGGCGGCCTGCTGGAGGGCCGCGCGCCGGAAGTGCGCCACCGCACGCGCACCGGCGAGAACCTGCAGGTGCGGCTGATGCCCACGCGTTTCGCCGATGGATACGCGAAGTTCCAGGACTGTTCGACGAAGATGCTCCCGGTGAACTTCGACCAGGTGCGCCAGAGCCAGGTCGGCTTCCCTGACGGCGGCACCGAGGTCGACCCGCTGGGGCGCGCCAAGCTGGATCTCATCCTGCAGTACATGAAGGCCGACCCGACGGTGAACCGCATCGAGCTGGATGGTCACTCCGACAACAGTGGCAACCGCCTGGCGAACCGCGAAGCCTCGCGCCGCCGCGCCATCGCGGTGATGGAGTACCTCAAGGCCAACGGCGTAGCCGAATCGCAGATCACCGTGCGCTTCTATGGCGAGCGCTACCCGCTGGTGAAGAACAACTCCGCCGCCAACCGGGCGAAGAACCGCCGGGTGACGGTCAATCTGTCCCGCGAAGCAGTGACCGAAGAAGCTCCGCCCGCGCCCGCTGAAGCACCCGTGGCGCCTGCTGCATCCGCTCCCGCCGCGCCTGCGTCGGCCACCAGCGCCCCGTCCCAAGGCGCACCCACGACGCCGGCCGCGAACGCCGCCACGCCACCCGCTGCACCCAAGGGTTGAACCTGCGGCGGCGGGTCGCACCGACGATAGTATTTGTCGCTTTGTCGTCAAAAGCTGTCGCCCCTCTGTAAATTATCCTGGGCGGGCAGTAGAATCGGTCCCTTTCGTGACAACCCCCGTGGAGTTGAGTGGCATGGCGGACGTGAAGAAGGTAGTCCTGGCGTATTCCGGTGGCCTGGACACCTCCGTGATTCTGAAGTGGCTGCAGGATACCTATAACTGCGAAGTAGTGACCTTTACCGCTGACCTGGGTCAGGGCGAGGAGGTCGAGCCGGCCCGCGCCAAGGCCAAGCAGATGGGCGTGAAAGAGATCTTCATCGAGGACCTGCGAGAAGAGTTCGTCCGCGACTTCGTCTTCCCGATGTTCCGTGCCAACACCGTCTACGAAGGCGAGTACCTGCTGGGTACTTCCATCGCTCGTCCGCTGATCGCCAAGCGCCTGATCGAGATCGCCAACGCCACCGGCGCTGACGCCATCTCCCATGGCGCCACCGGCAAGGGCAACGACCAGGTTCGCTTCGAGCTGGGCGCCTACGCGCTGAAGCCGGGCGTCAAGGTCATCGCTCCCTGGCGCGAGTGGGACCTGCTGTCCCGCGAGAAGCTGATGGACTACGCCGAAACCCACAACATCCCGATCGAGCGCCACGGCAAGAAGAAATCGCCGTACTCCATGGATGCCAACCTGCTGCACATCTCCTATGAAGGCGGCGTGCTGGAAGACACCTGGACCGAGCACGAAGAGGACATGTGGAAGTGGACCGTCTCCCCGGAGAAGGCCCCCGACACCGCCACCTACATCGAGCTGACCTACCGCAAGGGTGACATCGTTGCCATCGACGGCAAGGACATGAGCCCGGCGCAGGTACTCACCGAGCTGAACCGCATCGGCGGCGCCAACGGCATCGGCCGTCTGGACATCGTCGAGAACCGCTACGTCGGCATGAAGTCCCGCGGCTGCTACGAGACCCCCGGCGGCACCATCATGCTCAAGGCGCACCGTGCCATCGAGTCGATCACCCTGGACCGCGAAGTCGCTCACCTGAAGGACGAGCTGATGCCGCGCTACGCCAAGCTGATCTACACCGGCTACTGGTGGAGCCCGGAGCGCGAGATGCTCCAGCAGATGATCGATGCCTCCCAGGAACACGTGAACGGCGTCGTGCGCCTGAAGCTGTACAAGGGCAACGTCATCGTGGTTGGCCGCAAGTCCGACGACTCGCTGTTCGATGCCAACATCGCGACCTTCGAGGAAGACGGCGGCGCCTACAACCAGGCCGATGCTGCTGGCTTCATCAAGCTCAACGCGCTGCGCATGCGTATCGCCGCGAACAAGGGCCGCAAGCTGTTCTAAGCGACCTATGTAGGAGCGCCAGCTCGCGAAGCTTTTGCTTTTTGCGCGGTTCGCGAGCAAGCTCGCTCCTACAGAAAAACAACAATCCCCGGCCACGAGCCGGGGTTTGTGTTTATAAGCCCGCTATCCGGGCACCTGATGAGGAAAGAACCGATGAGACTGCTGCACACCATGCTGCGCGTCGGCGACATGGACAAATCCATCGCCTTCTACACCGAAGTCCTGGGCATGACCCTGCTGCGCCGCAAGGATTACCCGGACGGCCAGTTCACCTTGGCCTTTGTCGGCTACGGCAACGAAGACGACAACAGCGTCATCGAGCTGACCTACAACTGGGGTGTGGACAAGTACGAACTGGGCACCGGCTACGGCCATATCGCCCTGGAAGTGGCCGACGTCTACAAGGCCTGCGAGGACATCCGCTCCCGCGGTGGCAAGATCACCCGCGAGCCGGGCCCGATGAAGCACGGCACCAGCATCCTGGCCTTCGTCGAAGACCCGGACGGCTACAAGATCGAGTTGCTGAGCCCCCAGCGCAAGGACTGACTTGCCGCTCTGAAGAAACCCCGCCTGGCTGCGGGGTTTTTCTTTTTATAGGCCTGGAGGCGCCCGTTGGTGATCGGCCATGCGCTCCCGATCGCGGAGAGGCACGATGCCAGCTTCGCGATCCTGAAAGGCTCCGCTCTAACCCTGCCCTCTCCCTGCCAGTCCCGCTCGTCACCGGCAAGGGGCGAGCCAGACACAGCAGAGTGCTTTGTCGGCGAACACACTCTGTGGGCGCGGGATTAGGAATCATCTGATGTCAGTGGGAAATGGCCCTACGGATACTGCCGACATTATCCACGGGGAGCCTTCGTCACGTGCCTGCTCATGAGCACGGCTCAGCGGACAGCTCCATCGGCCTTTCGATACTCAATTCCAATAATTCCACTGCCTCCCCCGATCAGCCGGTTTCCGCCTGCCTGTCGCAGAGGCGAGTCCTCGAACCCCGTGGTTGAAGTAGTTCCGCAGGCCCTCTGGCTTGCGGCCGACCTTTCCGAGAGGGGATGACGACGGCCCTGCCGCCATTGTTCCCATGACTGCCGAGTTCCGAGGCCCATCATGGCTAAAACAATCGTTGTAATCGACAAGGCGACCCACGCGACCACCCAGATCAACCAGGCTGACCTGACCCTTCGCGCGCCCTCGGTCGTGAAGCTGGCCTTGAGCAAGGAGCAGGTCGTCAGCATGACCCGCGAAGGCAATGCGCTGGTGATCAAGACCCTGGACGGCGAGACCATTGTCATCCACGGGTTCT
Organism: Pseudomonas sp. AU11447; assembly: GCF_001672555.2. Lineage (NCBI taxonomy): Bacteria > Pseudomonadati > Pseudomonadota > Gammaproteobacteria > Pseudomonadales > Pseudomonadaceae > Pseudomonas > Pseudomonas sp. AU11447. Next base: position 81,663 of record NZ_LZDG02000041.1, read on the forward strand.
TCGGGGCGCCCGGCGACCCGAACAGCGATCTGGTACTCGACAGCGGCGACGGCCATTACTGGGTTGCCGACGTCAACGATTCAGGTTCCGTCTTTGCCGGTTACAGCGATGTCGACTCGGTCGAGTCGCTGCTGGTGGCGGAGAGCGGCGATCAGGGCGCGCTGCCCTGGGTACTGGGTGGCCTGGCGCTGGTTGCCGGTGGCGTTGCCGCTTCCAACAGCGGCGGCGGTGGCGGCGGGCATCATGGTGGCAGCGGGCTCAAGGCTCCCACCGCCGATCTGCAGGCTGGTGAAGCGGGCGGGCTGATCGTCAGCGGCACAACCAGCCCTGGCGCCAGCGTGACCGTGACCTTCCCGGATGGCTCCAGCACGACCGTGGTGGCGGATGCCAACGGTCACTACCAGGCGTCCACGTCCACGCCGCAGAGCAGCGGTGGCGTGGATGTTCACGTCGAGGATGGCAAGGGCAACAGCAGCAACGCCCATGTCGACTACACCGATACCACTGCACCGAATGCACCCAGCATCGAGGTGACCACCAACGCCGACGGCAGCGTGACGGTCAGTGGTAGTGCGGAACCGGGTAGCACCGTCACCGTCACCTATCCCGATGGCAGTACCGGCAGCGTCGTCGTCGGCGAGGACGGCGGCTATAGCATGACGTCGCCGCCCGACCAGCCTTCGGGCGACCTGACGGCAAGCGCCACCGACAATGCCGGCAACACCAGCCCTGGGACCCAACTGCCCTACGTCGATACCACGCCGCCGGCAGCGCCGAGCATCAGCGTCACTGAAAACGCCGATGGCGGCCTCACCATCAGTGGCAGCGCCGAAGCCGGCAGCATCGTCACCGTTACCTTCCCGGATGGCTCGGTGGGTAACGTCATGGCGGATGGCAACGGCCAGTACAGCATCACCACCCATGTGCCCCAGGCCAGTGGCGACATCAGCGCCACCGCCACTGATGTGTTTGGCAACACCGGCGAGCCCGGCAACCTGGCCTACGTCGATAGCACCCCGCCGGATGCGCCGCTGCTCGATCCGCTGGTTACCCTCTTTGGTGGCTCGGTCACCGTCTGCGGTAGCGCCGAACCGGGCTGCACCGTCACCGTGACTTTCCCGGACGGATCCACTGGCACCACGGTCGCCGATGCGAACGGCGCCTTCTCGGTGACCTCCGCTGGTCCGCAGCCCAATGGTGAAGTCAGCGCAACGGCTACCGACCTGGACGGCAACACCGGCCCGGCCGCCACTGATAATTTCGCCGACAGCACCGCGCCCGATGCTCCCGTGCTGGGCCCGATCATTACCAACGAAGATGGTAGCGTTACCGTCGGCGGCACCGCCGAGGCGGGCAGCACCGTCACAGTGACCTATCCGGATGGCTCCACCGGCTCCGTGGTGGTGGGCGAAGACGGCAGCTTCAGCCTCACCTCGCCGGAGAATCAGCCCAGCGGTGAGATCAGCGTCAACGCCACTGACGAAGCCGGCAACACCGGTCCATCGACCAGCGAAAACTTCACCGACACCACCGCGCCGGGTGCACCGAGCGTGAATGTTACGGCGAATGCCGACGGCGGCCTGACCGTGACCGGCAGCGCCGAACCGGGCTCGACCATCACCGTCACCTTCCCGGACGGCTCCACCGGTACTGCCACCGCTGGCAGCGATGGCAGCTATGGCATCACCACCCATGTTCCGCAGACCAGCGGGGAGGTCAGCGCGAGTGCGACCGACGCGGCTGGCAATACCGGGGGGGAGACCAGCTTCAGCTACACGGACAGCACCGCGCCGGAGGCGCCGGTACTCGACCCGATCGTCACCAACGACGATGGCAGCATCACCGTAGGCGGTAGTGCCGAGCCGGGTAGCACCGTGACGGTCACCTATCCCGATGGCAGCACCGGCTCGGTGGTCGTCGGTGAAGACGGCAGCTTCAGCATGACTTCGCCGGAGAACCAACCCACYGGCGAAATCAGCGTCAACGCCACCGACGAAGCGGGCAATACCGGCGCCTCGGTGACCGARAACTACACCGACACCACCGCCCCGSAGGCACCGAGCGTCACCGTCACGGCCAATGCCGACGGTGGCCTGACCGTGACCGGTAGCGCTGAGCCGGGTACGACCGTGACCGTGACTTACCCGGATGGCACCATCGGCACGGCGACTGCCGGCTCCGATGGCAGCTACAGCGTCACCACGAACGTGCCACAAACCAGCGGCAACGTCAGTGCGAGCGCGACCGACACCGCTGGCAATACCGGCGACAGCACTACTCAGGTCTACACCGACAGCACCGCGCCGGAGGCGCCAGTCCTCGACCCCATCGTCACCAACGACGACGGCAGCATCACCATTGGCGGTTCGGCCGAACCAGGCAGCACCGTGACCGTCACCTACCCGGATGGCAGCACCGGCTCGGTGGTCGTCGGTGAGGATGGCAACTTCAGCATCACCTCGCCGGAGAATCAGCCCACTGGCGAAATCAGCGTCAACGCCACTGACGAAGCGGGCAATACCGGTGCTTCGGTGACCGAGAGCTACAGCGACACTACCGCACCGGATGCACCGAGCGTCACCGTCACGGCCAATGCCGATGGCGGCCTGACTGTGACCGGTAGCGCCGAGCCCGGCACSACTGTSACCGTCACCTTCCCGGACGGTTCCACCGGCAGCGCCACGGCGGGCRGCGACGGCAGYTACGACATCACGACCCATGTTCCGCAGACCAGCGGCGACGTGACTGCAACGGCAACGGACGCCGCTGGCAACTCCGGTGACTCCACCACCCAGAGCTACACCGATAGCACCGCACCGGAAGCGCCGGTACTTGGCCCGATCGTCACCAACGACGACGGCAGCATCACCATTGGTGGTTCGGCTGAGCCGGGCAGCACCGTGACCGTCACCTATCCGGACGGCAGCACCAACTCCGTGGTCGTTGGTGAAGACGGCAGCTTCACCATGACGTCGCCGGTGAACCAACCCACCGGAGAGATCAGCGTCAACGCCACTGACGAAGCCGGCAACACCGGCCCGTCGGCCAGTGAAAGCTTCATTGATACCACTGCGCCGGAAGCACCGAGCGTGAACGTCACGGCCAACGCCGATGGCGGCCTGACCGTGACCGGTATGGCAGAGGCGGGCAGTACCGTCACCGTGATCTATCCGGATGGCAGCACCGGTACGGCGACTGCCGGCTCCGATGGCAGCTACAGCGTCACCACTCACGTCCCGCAAACCAATGGCGAGGTCAGCGCGAGTGCGACCGACGCTGCTGGCAATACCGGCGACGCCACGACTCAGGGCTACACCGACAGCACCGCACCGGAAGCGCCGGTCCTCGGTCCGATCGTCACCAACGACGACGGTAGCATCACCATTGGCGGTTCGGCAGAGCCGGGCAGCACCGTGACGGTCACCTATCCCGATGGCAGCACCGATTTTGTGGTCGTGGGTGAGGATGGCAACTTCAGCATCACCTCGCCGGAGAACCAACCCACCGGCGAAATCAGCGTCAATGCCACCGACGAAGCGGGCAATACCGGCGCTTCGGTGACCGAGAACTACGTGGACACCACCGCACCGGAGGCACCGAGTGTCAACGTCACGGCCAATGCCGACGGTGGCCTGACCGTGACCGGCAGCGCCGAGCCGGGCACCACTGTGACCGTCACCTTCCCGGACGGCTCCACCGGCAGCGCCACGGCGGGCAGCGACGGCAGTTACGACATCACCACCCACGTCCCGCAAACCAATGGCGACGTCAGCGCGAGCGCGACCGACGCCGCCGGTAATACTGGCGACAGCACCACCCAGGGCTACATCGACAGCACCGCGCCGCAAGCGCCGGCCCTCGATCCCATCGTCACCAACGGTGATGGCAGTGTCACTGTCGGCGGCTCGGCTGAGCCGGGTAGCACCGTGACCGTCACCTACCCGGATGGCACCACCGGCAGCGTGGTGGCAGGTGAGGACGGCAGCTTCAGCATCACCTCGCCCGCCAACCAGCCGAGTGGCGACGTAAGCGCCAAGGCTACCGACGAAGCCGGTAACACCGGCCCGGCAGCCACCGGCGAGTTCGCCGATACCACCGCGCCCGACGCGCCGGGTGTCACCGTCAGCGCGAATGCCGACGGCGGTCTCACCGTCAGCGGCAGCGCGGAAGCGGGCAGCACCGTCACCGTGACTTTCCCGGATGGCACCACTGCGACCGTCACCGCCGGCGATAACGGCGAATACAGCGTCACGACCCATGTGCCGCAGACCAGCGGTGACGTCAGCGCCAGCGCGACCGACGCCGCCGGCAACACCGGCGATGCCACGACTCAGAGCTACACCGACAGCACCGCGCCGGAGGCGCCGGTGCTCGACCCGATCGTCACCAACGACGATGGCAGCATCACCGTTGGCGGTAGTGCCGAACCGGGCAGCACCGTCACTGTCACCTATCCGGATGGCAGCACCGGTTCCGTGGTGGTGGGGGAGGATGGCTCCTGGTCGATTACCTCGCCGGAAGATCAGCCCACCGGCGAAGTCAGCGTCAACGCCACCGATGAAGCGGGCAATACCGGCGCCTCGGTGACCGAGAACTACGCCGACACCACCGCGCCGGATGCACCGAGCGTGAACGTCACGGCCAATGCCGACGGCGGCCTGACCGTGACCGGCTCGGCGGAGGCGGGCAGTACAGTCACCGTGACCTTCCCCGATGGCAGCACCGGCACAGCGACCGCGGCTAGCGATGGTAGCTACAGCATCACCTCGAGTGTTCCGCAGACCAGCGGTGACGTCAGCGCGAGCGCGACCGACGCCGCTGGCAATACCGGCGATTCGACCACCTTCAGCTATGCCGACAGCACCGCCCCGCAAGCGCCGGTACTCGACCCCATCGTCACCAACGATGATGGCAGTGTCACCGTCGGCGGCTCGGCAGAGCCGGGCAGCACCGTGACGGTCACCTACCCGGATGGCAGTACTGGCAGCGTGGTCGTCGGTGACGACGGCAGCTTCAGCATGACCTCGCCAGAGAACCAGCCCACCGGTGAGATCAGCGTCAACGCCACCGACGAAGCCGGCAACACCGGTCCGTCGGCCAGCGAAAGCTACACCGACACTACCGCGCCGGAGGCGCCGAGCGTGAGCGTCACGGCCAATGCCGATGGTGGCCTGACTGTGACCGGTAATGCCGAGCCGGGCACCAGCGTGACCGTGACCTACCCGGATGGCAGCACCGGCACGGCGACTGCTGGCTCCGATGGCAGCTACAGCGTCACCACGAACGTGCCGCAGACCAGCGGCGACGTCAGCGCGAGCGCGACGGACGCGGCGGGCAACACCGGCGATTCGACCACCTTCAGCTACACCGACAGCACTGCGCCGCAAGCGCCCGTGCTTGACCCGGTCGTTACCAATGACGACGGCAGCATCACCATTGGCGGTTCGGCTGAGCCGGGTAGCACCGTGACAGTCACCTACCCGGATGGCAGCACCGGCAACGTGGTCGTGGGCGAAGACGGCAGCTTCAGCGTCACCTCGCCGGAGAACCAGCCCACCGGTGAAATCAGCGTCAACGCCACCGATGAAGCGGGTAATACCGGTGCCTCGGTGACCGAGAACTACACCGACACCACCGCCCCGGAGGCACCGAGCATTACCGTCACGGCCAATGCGGACGGCGGCCTGACCGTCAGCGGCACGGCAGAGGCGGGCAGCACCGTCACCGTGACCTACCCGGATGGCAGCACCGGCACCGCAACCGCCGGTTCCGACGGCAGCTACAGCGTCACCACGAACGTGCCGCAGACCAGCGGCGACGTCAGCGCGACGGCGACCGACGCGGCCGGCAACACGGGCGACGCCACCACCCAGTCCTATGCCGATACGACCGGTCCTGAGGCGCCTGTCCTCGATCCGGTCGTCACCAACGAAGACGGCAGTATCACCGTCGGCGGCAGCGCGGAGCCGGGCAGCACCGTCACCGTCACTTACCCGGATGGCAGCACTGGCTCCGTGGTGGTTGGCGAAGACGGCAGCTTCAGCCTCACCTCGCCGGAAAACCAGCCCACTGGCGAAATCAGCGTCAACGCCACCGACGAAGCCGGCAATACTGGCGCCTCGGTGACCGAGAACTACGCCGACACCACCGCGCCGGATGCGCCAAGCGTCACCGTCACGGCCAATCCCGATGGCGGCCTGACCGTGGCTGGCAGCGCCGAGCCGGGCACGACTGTCACCGTCACCTTCCCTGACGGTAGTACCGCCACCGCAACAGCCGGCGGCGACGGCAGCTACGAAATCACCACTCACGTCCCGCAAACCAGTGGCGAGGTCAGTGCCAGTGCGAGCGATGCTGCCGGCAATACCGGCGACTCGAGCACGGTCACCTATACCGACAGCACCGCGCCGCAAGCACCGGCCCTCGACCCGATCGTTACCAACGACGATGGCAGCGTCACCGTCGGCGGCAGCGCCGAGCCGGGCAGCACTGTCACCGTCACTTATCCGGATGGCAGCACTGGCTCTGTGGTAGCGGGCGAGGACGGCAGCTTCAGCATCACTTCGCCGGGCAACCAGCCCAGCGGTGACGTGAGCGCCAAGGCTACTGACGAGGCCGGCAATACTGGCCCGTCTGCTACTGGCGAGTTTGCCGACACCACCGCGCCGGGTGCGCCGAGCGTCAACGTTACCGCCAATGCCGATGGCGGCCTGACCGTGACTGGCACGGCGGAAGCCGGTAGCACCGTAACCGTCACCTTCCCGGATGGCACCACCGGCTCCGCTACGGCGGGTGGCGATGGCAGCTACAGCATCACCACCACGGTCCCGCAAACCACGGGTGAGGTGAGCGCCAGCGCGACCGACGCCGCCGGCAATACCGGCGATGCCACCACCCAGGGCTACAYCGAYRGCACCGCGCCGSAAGCACCGGTACTCGATCCCATCGTCACCAACGAGGACGGCAGCATCACCGTCGGCGGCAGCGCCGAGCCGGGCAGCACCGTCACCGTGACCTATCCGGATGGCTCCACCGGCAGCGTAGTYGTCGGTGAAGACGGTTCCTGGTCGATCACCTCGCCGGAAGATCAACCCACCGGCGAAGTCAGCGTCAACGCCACCGACGAAGCCGGYAAYACCGGTGCCTCGGTGACCGAGAACTACGCCGATACCACCGCGCCGGATGCACCAAGCGTCAACGTCACGGCGAATGCCGACGGTGGCCTGACCGTGTCCGGCACGGCTGAGGCGGGCAGCA
>NZ_LZDG02000042.1:0-100651 GCF_001672555.2 Pseudomonas sp. AU11447
GGCGTTGTGGCTGCATGAAAGACCCTCTTAAAAGGCTAGAAGTGGTGTCCACTTAAATAGGTGGACACCATCGCCTTTGGCGGTGGGGTCAGAAAGGTGTGTTTGCTGGCCGGTTACGTCGATCTCGCAGGCGTAGGCAGCGTTGAAGGCGATCCACAGGAAGATGAAGCGACCATCGAGGTCGTCCGCCTGCTCAGCGCGGTCGAGCCAACTCAAGGCCCGATGCACACGCAGGCGCAAGTTCAGGTGTTCGCCATCGCGCTCCCGGCGATGGCGTTCTTTCAAGGTCTGATACTGCATACAACGGCTCCCTGCCGTGATAGCACAACGATAGCGGCGCGGTTGGGGCGCTAGAACCATGGTGATGCGTTGCAACATCGCCTAACAGAGACGTGGGTACTGTAGATTGACGGCGCAGATCAACTCTCTGGGTTCGGCTAAACGATTCGCTCCATAGCACTGAATTGCCCCGTCACTGATAGATCCACTGCCGAAGCTCTTCCAGGTTCGCCACCACGATCTGCTGCGCAGCAGCCTTAGCCTGGATCTTGTTCGGATCAATCTGATAACGCTGCAGCACGTACTGCACCAGAGCACCGCGGCTGGGGATCAGCAGTTGCTCCTGCTGCATGCCATAGTCCTGTGCGACGATAGCTTTCTGATCTGACTTCAAGCGTGGGTCGGGCTCAATGATCACAGTCACTTCGGAGGACCAACCTAGGTCCTCTTCTCGTCCATTTTCAGAGACATCCAGTACGTCCGGTTCACCGCGGAAACGGCTAAGAACGAAGTCACGATAGTCTCGATTCTTCTCGCAGAAGGCACGGACATGCCAGCGCATGCCGGTGTAGATGAGGGTGTGCGGGGCAATGAGGCGTGTCTCTGGCACCGGATTGGCCAGAGAGACATATTCGCACTCCAGACGCAGCCCTTCACGGCAAGCTCTTACCAAAGGGCGCAACACCTCCGGACGTACAGAGCGATCAGGCACCTTCAGCACTTCGGTATGCGCATAAGCCAGCGCCAGGCCCTCGATGTGTGGCGCTCGCTCTTTGTTCTGGCTCAACAGGTGAAGGTAGGCGCTAGCGCTATTGTCGATGAACTTTGGCGAGAACTTTAGACTTGGGACATAGCCCTTCAGGTGCTTGTCATATGTCAAGTTTTTAGGCGCATGCTCGGCGATGTAGGTGTTGATGTCCTTCGACGCCTGCTGCCGACTGATACCGAAGCTCTGCATCAGATGTCCCGTAGTCAGTCGGCCTTCCCACCAGGCAACAGTTTCGATCAGGCGATAGCGCAGCGCCAGATCCCAGCGGACAGATTCGATCGACTGCTTCCGTTTCATTGAGCCTCCTTGTGTTTGAAAACTTTACCTGTACAGGTAAACACCATGGATATGTCGCTCAAAGCTACATAATCTGACGCCGTCATTCAACTGATTCAACAGGGATGCCCTGGCGGTACTGCTGATGTGGGGTTCGTGGAAACTCCCACGGCCAACGCAGCCACGCCAGGAACTTAACGCACAGTTCAAAGCAGTGCTCGCTGTACATAACGCAATAGTGATGCGTGATCGGAGTTAAGCGCAGCCGTGCGCGCCTACGACTAGCAGTTGCAGCGCCAGCTTGAACTTTGTCAGCGCGGCTAAAGAAATCTAAGGAGCGGAACATGAATCGTCTGGACAGGATCAAGGGCTGCCTGCTCGGTGGAGCAGTCGGAGATGCCTTGGGGGCTCCAGTGGAGTTTCTCGATTGGGCGACTATTGAGCGAAAGTTTGGCTCGTCAGGCATCCGGAATTTCGCTCAGGCCTATGGCGTCACAGGGGCGATTACCGACGACACGCAGATGATGCTGTTCACAGCGGAGGGACTGTTGCGCGCCAAAGTTAGGCAGGCATCGCGCGGTCTTTGCCATCCGCCGTCAGTGATCCATCACGCCCTGTTGCGCTGGTATCTCACGCAGGGCGGAGAGCCTGCAACCGAGGTGGCGAAAGACGGATGGCTGATTCAGCAGCAAGCGCTCTGGTCTCGTCGCGCCCCCGGTATGACATGTTTATCGGCACTGCGTGAATGCAAGTCTTTTGGCGAGCTAGCGCGTAACGACAGCAAGGGCTGCGGTGGAGTCATGAGGGTAGCGCCCCATGCATTCTTCCCTGAACCCTTCGAACTGGCGGCTGAGTCTGCTCGCCTCACTCACGGGCATCCAACCGGATATCTTGCGGCCGGGCTGTTTGCAGACATCCTCTCCCGCCTCCTACCGAAGTCCTGCTCGCTGGAGGAGGCCGTCCTGGGTAGCCTCCAACAATACGGAGACCGAGAGGGCATGAGCGAGACACGCGAGTTAATCGAACTCGTATTGGCATTTCATGAGAAGCGCGTTCGGCCCACCCCCAAAGTAATTGCACTATTGGGAGGTGGATGGACAGCCGAGGAAGCACTGGCTATCGGGCTATGGTGTGCATTGATGGCCGACAGCTTCGAGCAAGGCATCACCTGGGCCGTCAATCACAGTGGCGACAGCGTTAGTACCGGAATGATTGCCGGAAATCTGCTCGGTATCCAGCTCAGCTGCGCCAGCATTCCCGCGCGTTGGCTAGCATCGCTGGAGTTGCGCGAAGTGATCGAACAGGTAGCCGTCGATATTGATAGGGTGCCGCGTGTCTACGCTGGCGAGTGCGGTGAGGATCGCACTCATGACGAGCAGATCTGCCAGCGATATCCAGGATGGTGATTAGTGCACCCTGCTAGACAGCATGATTCATAAAGAAACTAGCGCCAGCGACACACGCTGTCGCGTAGCGCGCCTAAATTACTGAACAACCAGGCCTGAAGGTCCCCCTATGCCGATACCACCGCCACCGCTCACTTTTATCTGTCCGCATTGTTCGTGGCAGAAAACGACCGTGCCGAAGAGCGATGCACTTTTAATCGGTCACGACTGCTATACCTCCTGCCCGAAATGCGGATCGGCAGTAGTAGTTCGGCGCATGGCAACACCTATCGAAACGATGAAGGCCCGCCTCGAACACGCGCTTCGGCTTGATCGACACTGAGCACTTCTGAACCTGGAGCACAGGCACATGAAAAATCTTTTTGCGGTTATCGGCGTCATTGTTGTCGCCAAGAAGGGCTACGAGCTGTATCGCGAGTACAGCGAGATGAAGCGCGAGCGGGAAGCTCGGACAACGAATCAGGACGTTGATGGCTAGGAAGTCAAACAAGCCAGCCCATGGACCAAACTGGCCAGTTGCCACATACCCGCAGCTTCCGCCACTCTATGGGTATCTCTGGCTAGTCAAGGGCGACGGCATTGCCCGCTACATCTACGTGCAAACACGTGCAATCTGCTGATGCCAGCACTCGATGAGCAACATTCAACGTAGGCGATTGATGCCCGGCTGCTTCCTCCGCCCTCCCCGGCATCCACCGGGGCGGCGCATGAAGTCAGCACGTCGAATCCAACTGACAGTCGAGCGAGGGAACACGAACCCTGGCGCCAACTGACACTTGCAACAACATCACCATTGGCACGCAATCACAAGGAACGGACTATGAGCATGGATCGCGCGAACGAAATTCTCCGCAACTACAACCAATGCTACGAGCAGTTCGACACGCTTCGTGAGTCGTTGTCACGCCTCTTTGCCGGCACGCCGCTGGCGGAAGAAATGAGAACTATCTCGGCCTGTATAGAGCAGGCTTATGAATGCAATGTCGATGCGGGTTGGTTACCGGAAGAAGAAAACGTCTTCAACGAACTCGAACTGCTAGTTGCGAACATCAAGCACGATGGCCGTGGCCGTCACTACAAGGGACTGAACGATGTGCCTGAACACCTCAGGCAAGGGTTCGATCAGGATGAGCAGGACTTTCGCGATTACCTTGAGCAGCTACGGGAAAATTGTCGAGAAGCCTACAACCTAATCTCTGAGCAGCAGGAAATCCTAGCCGAGGCACTGGAGCAGGACCTGCTTGAAGAGACTTGGAACCAAATCGACGAAGAATTCATGACCAAAAACGCAAAGTCGATAGTCAACCAAGTATTTGAACATCTCCTTGCAGATTGGCGGCAATACGCAGCACTCGCGTCCGAGTTGGTGAAAATGGCCAATGAACTGGACAATCCCGACCCCGACCGCAGCCTGACGAAAGCTCTGCTATTCGACTGAGCCACTAACAGCGTCAAGGATTGCACGATCTAGTCCGTCGGTGCCCCTGCACTAAAAATGATAGGCCTTAACCTATCTCCGCTATGCGTTCTGAGGAAGTAGCCTTTCCATGAACATAATGAATGTCATGCCGCAATTGTCCCTGTCCGAATCCGGTCCAGTGAACGAACGCGGAGAAGCTGTCCATTTTCGTCAAGGCGACCTTGATGGTGCCTGTGGTCCTTACAGCCTACTAATGGCGCTAGTCACCAACGGTATCATCCGCCGCGAGGAGGCCTCCTATATGGGGCTGCGCGACGGACGCACTAGGCTAGGAAAGTTTCACAATCGCCTCACCGAATTCGGTGGACTGATCAGCAACGGCACCAATGAGTTCGAGTTGGACTGGCTTGGTGAGTGTTTTAGTCGCCAGATCGAAATCAAAGTCCTGGAAGGCAATACTCGCGCCATGGTGGAGCAACTGGTAGACGCGATTCGTCAGGGTCACTCGAGCATCGTCGGTGTCGACTGGCCTGGCGGTGAAGGACATTGGCTGTTAGTAGTTGGTTACCAAGGCAAGCTTGTCGACCAAGGCAGCGATGGATCAAAGATTGAATGTACCCACCTGCTCTGCTTGGACCCTTTATGCGAGGCGCCCAAGGTTTCCCTCTGGAACGCAGTGCTCGAAGTTCAGACCGCAGATGGCTTGGTACCCAACGCTGGCCGTTTCCCGTCGAACCACTGGAGTGGTTCCACTCCCAGCAAATGCAAGATCACCAACGCCCTAGCGATTGTGAAACGTAGATAGGGGGTCAGGAACGAAAGGCTTCCCAATTTCCACGTGGTGTGTTGGTGCGGTCTTCGGGGTAATTTTTTTGCCGCGCGTAAGAAATTTGCGCGTTGGCCATCGGGAGTGGTGATGTCGTCTTTGGCATGGATTGATTTTGATGAAGCGGAGCGTCAACGCGCGCAACGCATCATGGCTCTATTCCAGGAGCGCGAGAGCCGTGACGAACTGGGCTTGGGCGCGATCCGCGACTCCATCGCCGACCACCTGTTCCCGGGCACCAGCACAATCCAGACCCGGCTTCGCTACATGCTGTTCATTCCTTGGATCCTGAGCCGGCTTGAAAGACGCGACGGCTCGGCCAGCCAACTCAGTGCAGAAGGTCGAAGCATGGAGATCCGCCTCTCCCAAGCGCTGAAAGCCGGCGGCGAGACGAGTGGTATCATTGGTCGAGACGCCGGGGCGCGACTTCATCGACTTCCAAGTTCCGTCTATTGGGCAGGCCTAGGTGCCTGGGGCATCCGCCAGTTCCCCGGATCTCGCGCGACTTACTACGGGGCTCTGCCAACGGTCCGTCGCCGCCAACAGCTTTCTGACGTCGAGGCAGAAGGCCTCGAAGATATCCAGAGCGGTAACTGGCATCCAAGCCTGCCACCCGCCCCTGCCGATCTTCTCGAGACCGCCTCTTTTAGGCTCACTGGCGACGAAGCCCAGTTCATTCGCGACCGCTTAGTCGCCTCCGCGCGAACCTCACTCCTGACCTGGCTCTCCGGCCAGTCGCACAACGGTCAATGCGCCTACATCTGGCAGCACCCCGCGCTCGGCGACTTCCCGGCTGAGGCGCGATGTCTAGTTCAGCATGCGGAGATCTTTTCCGGTGTCATCCACGGTGCGGCGCTGCTCTACAACCTTCAGCTTGCGGAGCTGCGGGCCCGAGAAGACTGGATCGAACTCTATCGCGGCCGACTGGCCCAATGGGCAACTGAGTTGGACGACCAACGCCTCGCAGCCTGGTCGCTAGAAGACTTTTGGCGGGAGGTCTCGCACCACACCCACACCATCCGTCCAGCGCTTACTCGCTTCGTCCAGGACTGGGTGGCGTTAGCTAGAATGGGGGCCTCCAGTCTGCCGGATTCCCAGGCGGCCAGGGCACTGGTCCGCGAGAGGGAGCGGAAACTGAAGACTTCGCAGTCGCGCTTCGCCAATCACACCGCTCTGGACCGCTGGGGCGGGGCCTCTGGGGCATACCCGTTGTCGTTCCGATGGGGGCAGGCCCAGTCTCATTTGGAGGACCTGCTAAATGCCAAATAGAGCTAGCCTGGATCCCGAAGTACGCGTCCTTTACGGCGAAAGCCTATCGGCGCCGTCCGGCTATGTGTTTGACGCAGCGGTCGCCACTACCTACTCCCTCGACTTCGAGACGGCCCTGGCCGCGCCGGTGAGCCTAGCGCTATTCGCCGCCGAGAATCGCGATGAGATTCTCAGCCAGCCCTTGGCTCTCCTTGAGGGCGCTGAACGTATCACTGATCGGCTCGCCGTCTATTACGACGCAGGCCATATCCAAGCTCAGACCCAGCCGCAGTCCCGGCTCTGCAGTCTGTTGGAGAAGATGATCATTGCCGTAGCAGCTCCGCAGGGCGGCGCCTTCCACCCGAAAATCTGGGTTCTGCGCTTCAAACCACAGTCGGGTAGTGGGGCTGCAAAAATGCGGCTCTTGGTGCTGTCGCGGAATCTGACTCAAGACCGCTCTTGGGACATTTCCCTTTGTCTGGATGGCGACGTTACCCGTCGAGTGGTGCCGGACAATAAGCCAATCGTCGACCTTCTCAAGCGCCTGCCACGGATCACCGTGCAGCCAGTATCCGAGGACGTCAGGGCACTGACCCTCGATGTCGCCGGCGATCTCAATCGAGCTGCATGGGTGCTGCCCGAGCATTTTGATACCCTGAGCCTGGCAGTCAACGGCATAGAGTCAGAGGCTTGGTCACCGTCAGCTTGCACTCGAATGGGCGTCATTTCTCCGTTCTGTGACGACACTACCCTTATTCAACTGGCAAGGCTAAGCCGCGAGAAGCCAGTACTGGTGGGACGGAGCGACGAACTGGCCGCTTGCTCGGCCGACACCCTAGCTCTTTACGAGCGAGTCAGTGTGCTCGATGACATGGCCGCCAGCGAGGACGGTGAAGAGGCAGCACCGGAAAGCCTGCAAGGCCTCCATGCCAAGGCATTTATACAGGAGGTCGGCTGGGACACCGTCCTGACAGTTGGCTCCGGCAACGCCACCCAAGCGGCGCTTGCCAACCGCAAGTCGGCCAACAACGTCGAGGTGTTTGCGACCATCACAGGCAAGTCCTCCAAAGTAGGCAGCGTTGAGAACATCCTGGGCGCTCAAGGCTTCGGGCGGCTGCTGTGCCCCTTCGTTGCCAGCGATGTCTCGGCGGACGCCGCTGCGGATAAGGCGGCAGAACGGCGCCTGGAGGATGTACGTCGCTTAATCTGCAAGGCTGGCTTGGCGCTGTGCTGCGAACGCGCCCCTGCTGAAGGTGAGGACGCCGCTGGGTGGCGGGTCTGGCTGATCTGCGTACAACCGCTAGCTGTCACCAGCCTTGCCAGCGCCTTTGTTTGGCCGATCACCCGCGGCGAGGGGCATCATCGTGATGTCCTGGCTGCGCTGGCCGCAGGGGAGGACGTCGATCTGGGAGTCATGCCTCTGGCGGACGTCACCCGGTTCATCGCCTTTCAACTGGCTGACTCCGACAGTGACGCCCGCCTGCTGTTCAGTATTGGCTTACCAATGGACGGCCTTCCGGTTGAGCGTCATTCCGCGATCTTCCGCGCGATCATCACCAACCGTGACGCTTTCTTCCGCTATCTGCGGCTACTGCTTTCTGAGCTTGGTGACCCGTTCGCCGCGGCCTTGGCCGCGCAGCCCGGCGGCAGTGAAGGCGCATGGGGCCGCGGGCGGGCGGACGAAGTGCCCCTACTCGAAGACCTGGTACGTGCGCTCTGCGCCGGTGATGGCCGCCTATCCGCAGTCGAGCGCTTGATCAGGCGCCTGACCGCCGAAGACTCCACTACCGATCCGGTCCCGACAGAGTTTCGCGTACTTTGGGAGGCCTTCCGGTTGGCGATGCCCGAGGAGGCAAGCCATGTCCACTGATCCGTTCAAGGCTGGATCGGCACTTCAGTCATTGAAAGCCTTCCAGCGCCGCACGGTCGACTACGTCTTTGAGCGCTTCTACAACTCCGAAAATCCCGCCTTCCAATTCCTCGTCGCCGACGAGGTGGGCCTTGGCAAGACGCTGGTCGCGCGCGGCGTTATCGCCCGTGCCATTGAGCATCTGTGGGACAAAACCGACCGGATCGACATCCTCTACATCTGCTCGAACCAGGCTATCGCCGCTCAGAACCTCAATCGGCTGAACGTCCTTGGACGCCAAGCGCTGGCTCTACCGACCCGTATGACGCTGGTGCCGCTGCAGATGCGGGGCGAAAGTTCGCTCAACGCCAACAAGGTCAACTTCATCAGCCTGACTCCAGGCACGACGTTCGACCTTCGATCGTCGACTGGCGTCGCTGAGGAGCGCGCCCTGTTGTTCCATTTGCTTCGGCCCGAGGTCAGTTCGCCACGCGGACTGCAGAACCTGTTGCAGTGCGATGTCGGCGCCGAGCGTTGGGAATATTGGATCAAGCACTACGTTTCGCTCAACGGGGTCGATACAGCCCTGATCAACCGCTTCCGAAAGGATGTCAGCCAGGACGCAGCTCTGGCCGGCGAATTAGAGAAAACCATCGAGCTCTTCCGACGGCGGCGGGCTCGATACCCCTCCGTCATGACCCGCACTCGAAACGCGGTGATCGCCCGTCTGCGGGGCAAACTCAGCCACGCCTGCGTGGATGCGCTGCAGCCTGACCTCATCATCATGGACGAGTTTCAGCGCTTCCCGGATCTACTGCACGGTGAAAGCGACGCCGCCTACTTAGCGCGAGAGCTATTCAACTACCGAGACCATAAAGGCAATGCCGCGCGCACCCTGCTGCTCTCGGCCACACCGTACCGAATGCTCACACTTCAAGGAGACCAAACCGAAGACGGCGAGCATTATGACGACTTCCTGGAGACCTTGACCTTCCTCTTTGGACAGGCCCGAGGTCGGGAAATGGTGAGCGCATTGGACCAAGAAATGCGCGCCTTCCGGACCGCCCTTCATGGGCTGCCCGCCGCCAGGGGCAAGGCCATGGTTCAGAAGGCTAAGGTGGAAACCACTCTGAAGCAGGTCATGTGCCGTACCGAACGGGTCTCCAGCACCATCGACCGCGACTCCATGGTCTGTGAGCCGCAAATGGATCTTACCGTCCACGTTGACGACCTGCGCCAAGCGATGGCGGTCTCCGGCGTAGCTCGAGCCCTCGAAGCACCTGACGTCATCGAATATTGGAAGTCGGCGCCCTACCTGCTCAACTTCATGCGCGATTACGCGCTGAAGCGGGCCATGAAGGGGAAGGAGGGAACCAAGCCTTCCGCTGCCCTAGTCAACGCCTTGGCGACAGCCAAGAATGCCTGCCTCGACCATGATCAGCTCAACGCTTACGCGCCGATAGAACCAGCCAACGGGCGGATGCGCGCGGTGATGGAAGACGTCTTCAAGGACAGCCTCGAGCAGAGCCTCTGGATCCCTCCAGCGCTCCCCTACTACGGTTATAGGACTCCAGACACCCGACCAACCAAAGCGCTGATTTTTTCGTCTTGGACAATGGTGCCGGACGCCATTGCCGCGGTACTTTCCTACGAAGCCGAGCGGCGTATGGGCGCTGGCCAAACCGGCCGTGGATATTTTGACCTAAAGCGGCCACGCCCCCTTCAGTTCCGGTTGGCGAACGGCCGCCTGGCAGGTCTGCGTGCCCTGCTGTTGATCTATCCGTCTCCGGTTTTGGCCGAACTCGGCGACCCCCTAGCGGTGGTCGCTGGATCTTCCGAGCGCCTGTCCTACGCCGACATGCGATCGCACGTTGCCGAACAGCTGAAGGGGAAATTGACCGATATGGTCGCGCGCGGGTCGGCCGAGTCAGAAGGTAGTTTTGCCGAATGGGCGCTGCCCGCGGCCATCGACGTCATGGCGGGGAATGGCGCCCTGAAGTGGATCGATGCGTCGGAAGGGATGGGTAATTTGGCCAGCGAGGACGCCTTTAAGGATCACGTCGAAGCCATGAAAGTGGCAGCAGTCGGCGATCTTGGCTCAGTGAGCACCGACGCCCTGGACCTACTGGTTGATGTGGCCTTGGGAAGCCCTGCGATCTGCGCGCTTCGCGCGCTGCGACGCGTGGCGCCCGATTTGGCATGGGACGATCCGAGCCTCCTGAGCGCGGCAGCCAGCGTCGCCTGGGGCTTCCGGACGCTGTTCAATCAGCACGAGGCAGTCGCCTTGTTGCGGCGAGGCGAAGAAGATCGCTATTGGCACCGGGTCCTCACCTTCTCGGCGGAGCAGAACCTCCAGGCAGTTCTCGATGAGTATGCACACTACCTCGTAGATGCTCTGGGCCTAAGCGCAATATCACCTGGAGAACGAGTAATCGGACTCGGTAAAGTCATGGCCGACGCGCTCTCGATCCGTCCCTCGCAGATTGATGTCGACAATCCCTCGATCGTCGAGGGGCGCCTGAAAGTAGACAAATTCCAAATGCGTGGCCGTTTCGCCATGCGCCTGGCAGACTACCGTGACGAAGAAGGGGCCGTCGCGCGGCTGGGCGGCGTGCGCGACGCATTCAATTCGCCGTTCCGTCCCTTTGTGCTAGCCACGACCTCCGTCGGTCAAGAGGGACTCGATTTCCACCCCTACTGCTACCGTGTGTACCACTGGAACCTACCCGGCAATCCGGTCGACCTGGAGCAGCGGGAAGGTCGAGTCCATCGCTTTAAGGGGCACGCCGTCCGTCTGAACGTGGCTCACAATCATGGTCACGAGCTTTGGGCACACGGTGCTGTTTCGTCTGACCCCTGGGCGCAGATGTTCACTGCAGCAAGGGCATCCACTGACTCCGACACGGACCTCGCTCCTTATTGGCTATGCGAGGGGCCGGTGAAGGTGGAGCGACGCGTACCGGCCCTTCCCTTCAGCCGCGAAACCCAGCGCCTCGAATGGCTAAAGCGCAGCCTAACTGTCTACCGACTAGCGTTCGGCCAGCCCCGACAAGATGACCTGCTGAACTATCTCGGCGGCCTTCTAGAGGGCGATATGACGATGGATGAGCTTGAGGCGTTGCAGATCAGACTTCAGCCCTAACGAGCAAGCCCGCGTGGACTGCTGTCTCCGAAGGCAAAGGGTGACGGCCGCCTCAGATATTGTTTTGCTCACCTAGCCTTCGCCAGCTCTTGGCCCACTTGAGCACTTTGCCCTCACCATTCTTTTCAGCGGGGTGGAAAATCCTAATGTAACGCACACCACTCAGTTCGACCTCGTCCCGGCTACGAGCGAAAGGGAAATTTTTGTCCAGCTCCTGCCAAACTTTTTCTTCTTCCGTTAGTGGCAGTAAGCCAAGCGCTTTCAATCTTTCCTCGATTAGTAACACTCTATCCTGGCGCCTTTTCAGTTCGTTCTGAACGCTTTTCTCGGACAACCTCCCCGTAGAGGCCTTTAGGTATTCGAGAAGGTCTTCTCTGGCCCACCCCAGGTCAAACTCGGAGAACTCGCTCGCATAGTTCTCGCGTTCCAGGATATCCAGCCCTTCCCGCTCCGAGAGCACATTCCTGTTGATCAGCGCATAGGCGTAAGCCCCCGCGGGGCATGCTCCGCCCTCGTTAGTGGCGATGCAACTCAAATTGATGGTGTTCAACCGGCCGGGATAAAAGAAGGCGAAGAGTGCGTCGAACTCTTCCTGGCCAAACATTTCCATGTGGCTAGAACACAATCCTGCTCCCTCGGGAAAGTCGACTTCGGTGATGTAGCCTTTCTCGCTCAGCACCTCCACCAGGGCAGAGAAATCGATATCTCCCGTCAGGACCCTGAACTTGAGATAACCGGAAAAATTGAAATCGTCAGGATACATCCATCCTCCTAGGCTCCACGGTTGAGTACGCCATGTCGCACCAACGAATACACCAGCAACGCATATCGACTGCGCATTCGGCACCGCTGCAGTTTCGACAGGAATGGCACATGCCAAGGCTCCGGCGCAACAGATCGCCCACAACGGGTACACCCGGCCGGCCATTGCCGGTCTTAGGGATATAGAACAGCTCACTCAGCACCAGCAACCCTATCCACGACATCACCTGTTCCATCTCCGCTAGAAAGCGCTTGCACCGGATCTGATTGCATTCCTGTGTCTCGAGCGTCACTACGCTGATCGTAGCAACCGTAGCCCACAACACCGCCACTAAAGCGCAGAAAACTCACAATCTAGTATTCACACGAAATTTTTTAGGGATATAATCCCGACAACCGAAACAAGAGAGCCACCCCATGCCCCATCGCCACGCCACTTCCATCCCTGACCTTCTCATCGCCAACGTACCGCGCGACCTTGTTATGGGCGTCGAAGATGCATTCGATGCAGGAGCAATGCGTGCCTACCTTGCGACCAAAGATCTCAGCAAAAAGCACCGCAAGAATGCCTTGGGGCAAATGCGTCACTTTCATATGAACGAGCTCTTCAGCGAAGCGCTATTGGCCGCAGGCGCAGAGCATGCTCCGCTCCAAGGCAATGGTGTTGTGGTGGGGCAAGCGGGTATGTTCAAGTTCAGCCGGGTGAACATGTCTTCAACAGTTTGGAACAACGCTAAGCGCAGCTCCATCCGCCGCAAGCTCTCTGAAGCGAACCAGGCCATGACGCATTTGGTTCAGCCGTCACTGTTCACGCCTGAAACAATTACAACTGGCACATTCTTCTTCGTCGCATGCTTCAGTGGCTCGCTGCACCACCAGCCTGAGCAGCCTATCCAAGTTTTTATTGCCGTGCCCGATGCAAAAATGGAGGGCTGGCTGTTTCGTGAGCCCCTCAAACAGTTCCTGGCCCGATACGATGAAGTACCGCCGCAGGTCGACCGCGTGACGCCGACACTCAAAAGCGGTGCGCTCAAAACAGGGCAACAGGCTGCATCATGAGTCGTGGAATTACAGATTTCGAGCCCGAGCGCCTAATTCAGGTGCTCGCTGCTCGAGGGCTCTCTCAAGTTGAGTTGGCAGGCTTGGTAGGGGTCTCCCCTGCCACGATCAGTAAGTGGAAAAACGGACAACAGGCTCCGGAAGCAGAGGCACTTGCCAGTTTATCTAAAGCGACGGATGTAAGCCCCGAGTGGTTCACGAGGCCGCTTCCAGAAAGATGCTCACTGCCGCTTTATCGTAGCAACGCCTCAGCTCTTGCAACTGCCCGAGCAAAACTGGGGGCTCGCCTTGAATGGGCTCAAGACATTGCTTTGGCGCTTAGCGAGTTCGTCGACTTTCCAGACGTCAACCTGCCTATCCGATCTTTTACCGACCCCGAACAAATCACCAACGCTGATATCGAGCAAGCCGCTTGCGAATGCCGAGACCTCTGGGGGCTGGGACGCCGTGCTATTCCGGACCTTGCCATGGCGGTCGAGGGTGCAGGCGTGATCCTGGTTCGAGAGGAGACAGGAATTGCCACTATCGAGGGCCTCTCTGCCTGGAGCTCTGCCTTGCAGCGACCTATTGTTCTGCTATCGGCAGACAAGAGTAATGCCTTCCGGAGCAGGTTCGATCTTGCTCATGAGTTAGGTCACCTCATTCTTCACAAAGGCATAGAACGATCTACAGACCCTGATCGCTACAACCTGATGGAGAATCAGGCCCACCGTTTTGCCGGGGCGTTCTTGCTGCCCGCAGACAGCTTTGCTGCTGATGTAAAAACCCCAGTCACGCTCGACAGCCTGCTCCTTCTGAAACAACGCTGGGGGGTATCAGTTGGCGCCATGATCATGCGTCTGTTTGCGCTGAGAGTCATCGATAACAATGCGAAAGCCCAGCTCTTCAAACGCCGCTCAGCCCGTTGGGGTGCAAAAGCAGAACCTGGTGATGACGGACGTACTCCAGAGCAGGTTCGCCTGCTCAAACGTACGGTTGAACTGCTTGCCTCTTCTGGCGTCATGCCGCTCGAATCAGTTGTGGGCTATGTCGGCCTGGGAGCCAAGGATGTCGAGATGCTAGCGGGGCTGCCCAAGCACTATCTTTCTGGACAATCTGCCGTAGCACACCTGGCAAAATTGAAAAGCGCGGTAAGCAGAGCGCCGGCCGGTGATACCCACGAAACGGCGGTAGTGCTGCCTTTCAACAGAACAAAATAATCGCCTGCTCGGGCCACCAGCTCGTGGCCCGAGTCAGAGACCATGAACGCCTATGGCTTCAGAAAAAGCAGGCGCACTGAGCAGATGACGATTGCTCAACAACCTGGCTGAAGCATCGGCAAATCGACTCCCCCAGATTGCAAAAAGGAATTGCCCCTCCCGGTCATGGGGCGAGAGCGAATGATTAGGAACCTCCGTTTTCCCTGGTGGGCCAGATGGCTTCCTGTCGACGTTCAATCAGCCAACATTTCAAATCAAGGCATTGAACTCGTCAGCCGAAAAGGCCCTCAGACAATCGACTGGGTAATGATTGAATCCATGCCTGACAAAGGGCATGCCTGGTTTACTCATCATGTGTCTGTCCACCTCCCTAGTGGGGCTGTGCGTCTCTATTTTGGCAGCAAAGCGCATCGTGATGAGGCCTGGGTACAGATCGTAAGGGCCTGGTACACCCCACGAATCATCGGCATCAAGAATCACATGGCGCGATTCGCCCACTCGCTTCCCAGGGAAGGCTATGTACGCTCATCCCAGTGGCAACCTATCGCTCAACAGATCCATTCCTTGCGCCCGCAACTGCCACCAGCGCCTCCTGAAGGTATTCTTGAATCTGAGCAGAGTAACTTCCTACGTGCCACGATTGACTTCGTTCAGACACCGGATGCATGGCTCAAGAACTCTCGCGAGCGATACATCCAGCAGACTCTGTCGCGTCACCAGAAACTCTTCGATACCGTAGAAAGCAAACCGCTCTCGCCAAAACAACGAGAGGCATGCGTTATCGATGAGGATAACAATCTGATCCTTGCGGGAGCGGGTACCGGCAAGACCAGCACGGTGATCGGCCGGGTCGCATTTCTTGTGCAAAGCGGCCAAGCGCGGCCGGAAGAGATCCTGCTGCTAGCCTACGGAAGCACAGCCGCTGCTGAAATGAGGGAACGGCTTGAAAAGCGCCTTGGCGTAAAAGGTGTCACTGCCGAGACCTTCCACGCTCTTGGCCGCTACATCGTTGAATACGTTGAAGACAAAGAAGCATCTGTTAGCGCAATGGCGAATGACGCCGTACTCAAAACAAAGTTCGTCGACCAGACGTTCGAGCGCCTTCAGCAAGAAGACCCTCAGTATCGACAACTGCTGCTCACATACTTTGAACACTGGCTATTCCCCGCCAAAAACCCATTCGATTTCAAGACGCTCGGCGACTACTACCAGTTCCTCAACGACAATAACGTTCGCACCCTCAAAAGCGAGAAGGTAAAAGGTTTTGGTGAATGCGACATCGCCAATTTTCTATTCAAAAATGGGGTCGAGTACCAGTACGAAGCGCTCTATAAAACCCCTGAACAGTCGAGAGAGCGAGGCCCCTACAAGCCAGACTTTTTCCTACCTGACTATGGGATCTATATTGAGCATTTCGGCATCGATGAGCAGGGCAAGACGGCGCCCTATATCGACTGCAAAAAGTACCACGATGACATGGCGTGGAAGCGGAAGGTTCATGGGCTTGCAGGCACACCTCTGATCGAGACCTATCATCACCAGAAGCAGAAAGGTACCTTGCTAACGGTCCTTGAAGAGAGTTTGCTCAAGGCTGGTGTAACCCTCAACCCGCTGCCTCCTGAAGCTGTCCTAGAGACGCTCCGGGAATTCGGGGTAATCACTGAATTCTCGAAGATACTGACGGAAATGCTCGGCCTGCTTAAAGCGGCCAACTTGTCTGAGCAGGAACGAACAAACCTGGCTCGAAGCTCGCCCCAAGTCAGCGCAGCATTGGATCTGCTGACTCCAATTTCTGAGGCCTATGAGCGGAAGCTTCGCGAAGACAATCAGGTCGATTTCGACGACATGATCAACAGAGCTACAGCCTACCTTCTTAGCGGGAAATTCGATGTACCTTGGAGATACATCGTCGTTGACGAGTTCCAAGACATCGCCAAATCCCGAGCACAACTGGTTCAGATGCTTCGCGAAAAGCGCGGAGACGTCTCACTCTTTTGTGTTGGGGATGACTGGCAATCTATCTATCGTTTCACGGGCAGCGATATCAGCTTCACCTCACGGTTCAGAGAGCGCTTCGGTCCTACCTCAATCAGCGATCTGGATAAAACATTTCGATTCAACAGCAAAATTGGTGATGTCGCCAGCCGCTTTGTCATGCAGAACAGCAGTCAGCTGACCAAGCAGATCACGTCACACGAAGCCGCAACGGATCCAACAGTATCATTACTGAGAACGGAGAAGAGCACCGAGGACGCTAGGTACCAGGTCGTTGATCGAATCCATCAAATAGCGCCCCCAAACTCATCAGTCTATTTCCTTGCCAGGTTCACACACGACCTACCCGAAAATGATGAGCTGCGTCGGTTCAAAAACCTCTTTCCCAATCTGAACTTTAAAACCGACACAATTCATCGGTCGAAGGGCAAGGAAGCCGATTATGTCGTGGTGCTCGGCCTCACCAAAGGCAAATATGGACTGCCCTCTGAAATCGTTACGCACCCTCTAATTGAGGCATTGCTCCCTGAGCGTGAGGCTTACCCTCACGCGGAAGAACGACGACTCTTCTACGTGGCGCTGACCCGAGCAAAGCACAGGGTTTATCTGCCGTGTGATATGCGCAAATGTTCGCCATTCGTACAGGAGCTCGTCAAGGGTGAGTACCCGCTAGATCTCGATGAGTTTGCGGTCAGCGACGAACAGCTTCATGCGCTAGAGGCTAATTGTCCGGTATGCAAACTAGGTTACCTCGTGGCTCGCACGAATAAAAACTCCGGTACAGTCTTCATGGGCTGCACAAACTATCCACGCTGCGAGCACACGGAGAATAGCTGTCAAAGGTGCAATTCCCCAATGGAGACGGTTGGACGATTTAGACAATGTGTCAAAGCATCCTGCGGCTGGTGGATACCCATCTGCCCCTTAAGCGGCGGTGAAATGTCTTACAAGCAAGCATTTAAATTCTGGGGATGCTCTGATTACCGCAGTAATGACCCTAAATCTTGCCGGCATAAGGAATATGGGCAAATAGGCGCGCCTCCAGCGCGACCTCAGAAAATGTGACGGTAATGCTTATATCGAAACGTGAGGACGTTGGAGCTTGGCTCGAACGTACTTGGCTAAGGAATCTCATGTTTGAGACCACGCTGAACTCGAGTCAAAAGCTGAAGTACTCGATGTTTCGCGAAGATCCCGCAGCGCAATCTTAGCCTTAATCCATTCCTGCACCTCAGGTTCAACCCAACCGACGCTACGGCCAACTAGCGGAACAGGTTTTGGGAATTCGCCTGTGCCAATAAGTTGGTATATTGTGGACCGAGCAAGGCCTGTCATACTGATGACTTCTCTCAGGCGCATTATTCTCATAAAAACTCACCTACACCATGGGGCTCCAAACAAGCTTCTGGCCTGTACCTGCCAGTGCAAACCAGATCGAGCACTCAAAAAGATTGAATTTGCCCCAATTAGAAATCGAATACCACACGACGGATATTGTCAGTCGCGCCAGACGCACACTGGCACAAGGGATCATTGCTCCGCCGCCCACAGCCGCTACAGGGGGTATAATAGAGTTGCTCCCGTACCTGCAATGGCGTGAGCTCATCCCGGGTATAGGGTGTCATCTTCTGCACTTCATGCAGATATTCACCGGGAACTAGGGATTTGTCCTCACGCAGAGCCAGATTCGACCGAAGCAACAGCGCCCCCTTAAGGTCGCAGAATCTCCGGCCTTCAGGCTTTTTTAGTGCCGGGTCCCCCGGCTGCCCAATACCCTTCAGTCCTCCAAGACTCAATCCGAACTCCAGGTTATGGATTTCGGTTGCATCCTGATCATTAACAACAGTCGAGCACGCCTCGACCTGCAGAATCAGGTTCTCATCCACCCGCATATCCAGCTCAACACGCTCGAATAAACGACCGCTCCGTTCATCCACCTTGACGCTGAGACTGGCCAGATTGTTGCGCGGATCACTGGCCTGTACATGCCGTCCATGCCGGCGGGCAGGCACCTCCAACTGGATCTTCGCCACGCCATCACGAGGATCGGTGCAGTAGAGATTGAGTCGTTCGGCTTGCTGAATCGCACCTTCGCGGGGCATCACCGAGCCCGCCTTGATCGCAACATGGCGGGTATCGCGCGCCAGAGCCAGCTCGATGTTCTTGGCCAGCAGCAGATCAGCCCGGTCATGGGCAATCCAGGCGGCGCCTTTGGAAATGATCAGTTGCCCTTCTTCCGATACACACAGCCGCTGCGGCCCGAACATTTCCAGCAGACGAGTCTTGATCAGCGGCATATTTACCATACCGCCAGTGGCCAGACACAGGCTGATATCTGAGACCTCGAACCCAACCGACCTCAGCAAGCTGCCAATTATTTCTAGCCCCTCGACCAGCTTGCCGCTGACGATGTCCTCCAGCACTTCGCGAGACAGCTGATAGACAAGGTCGGGATCGAGGCCAGCCTGGTTGATACGGAAGTAATCAGGCACGTAGATCTGCGCCTGGCTCAGGCTCGAAAGATCGATCTTGGCTCTCTCTGCACGCGTCAGCAGCTTTTTCTGGGCATCTGCCGCAACATCTACACCTTCAAGAGCCGCATGCTGGGCACAGTGACGGCGCACCACCTCATGCATAATCGACTCATCGATCACATCACCGCCCAAGTGACTGCAGCCATGGTTGGCGATCTGCACCAGATAGCCATCGACCAGTTGGCACAGGGTCAGATCGAGCGTACCGCCCCCCCAGTCGAACACCAGCATGTACTGGCGATCCAGGCGACGGATCTCGCTGGCAAAGTCGGGCAGACCGCGCAGATGTCCGTAGAGTGCTGCCAGTGGCTCATGGACGAACTGATCGATGGTGACACCCGCCAGGCGAAACGCCTCGCGCAAGTCACGACGGCGTTCACCACTCATGTCGACTGGAATAGTCACCACCGCGCGACTGTAATCCCCCGGCCGCTCATCCCGGGCATGCCCGGTTACATAGCGGACGATGTCGGCCACCATCTGCCGCGGGCTACGACTCACACCATCCACATGCACCGAATGCTTCCCGAGCAAAGTTTTCGGTGAGCGCACCACGTTGCCGATCACCCCAAGTCCGGAGCTAGACAGTCGACCTTTGGCATCGTGCCCGACGACCACTTCGTCGCCGTCATAGCACACCACCGATGGATGAGGTGAGCCACCATTATCCTCATCCACGTAAGCGATGCAGCGGTCACCCTCGACCACAGAGATCAGACTGTTGGTCGTGCCAAAATCAAATCCATAGATGGCCATGTTTACCTGTCCTTGATCCGACCGATTTCCTTGTTCAACTTCTCGACCACGCTCCCCAGGTACTCACGGGCGACAGTCACTTTGGGCGGGTCCCGATCCAGCGCAATCAGGACATCCTGAAGGATTGGCATCTCGCTATTCAGCACACGCAGAACCTGCCCACGCAAACGCGACAGATCATCATTGGAGTGCACTTCCTGGATACGCGACTGCTCCTGAGCAGCCCCCAGTTGCGCCTGGAGCTCGTTCAACCGAGCAGTCTTGTCGGCAAGCTCAGCCTCGCATGCTTTCAGCTGTTCTTCAGCCAGGCTCTTGGCTGCGGCCAACTGGCGCATTTCGCGCTCAAGCTGATCAGCTCGACCATCGGCCTGCTGAACCATGCGCGCCTGATCATCCAGCAGCCAAGCCAGACCCGGCACTTCCGCGAACGGCTGGCTGGCGAGAAGGCGAACCAACCCATCACTTTGCTCACGCTGCAGCGGATTGGGGGCAAGTATCGATCGGCGCAGCATGCCTATCAGTTCGCGGGGAGCGATGCCTTGATAAAGGCGCCACTGGCAGGCGAGATAAAAGCCGCACTCCAGGCGTCTCTGCGCCTTTTTCTTGTCCGGAGCCGGCACTTCGGAGGCAGCCACCTTCTGCATGGCCTCCCGAACATCGTTGGCCATGGCCTCAAGGCTCAACCCATCATCCGAAGTTCGGGGCAACCAAGACTCCAGGGAATATTTGCCCTGCCCATTTACCCGCCGCCCAATGTCGGCGGCAAAGTAGCGCAATTGCTCCTCGACTCCCCGATACCCATTCAGGTCTGCAGCCAGCAGCATAAGGTTGAGGCTTTTCTCCAGGGTCGGATCGTTCTCTACTGCAAGTGCCAGCAGCTCGTAGCGCCGAACCTCTTCGATTCTTGCGTTTTTCGCTAGCTTGCGCAGCGTTGCATCTGCCAATGACGACTTGGTCTTGCCAACATAAAAGTACTCAAGGAAATCAGCCAGGCTCTCAATCTTCTGCTGCTCCTTGTCTTTCGGCTTGGATATGGTGGCTGCTTCCGGAGCGGCCTCGGCTACTGCTTCACGGGGCTCAGCTACGGGCACTTCCGGCACAACCCCGGTGGCAACTGGCGCGGCCTGGGTAGCTTCTGCTGAAACCTCCTGAGCCGACACTTCCTGGCGTCTGGCAGGCTGAAGCATCTCCTTCGCCCCTGTTTTCCGGCTCATTACAGGTACGCTACCAAGCTTGCTCATCTTGTCATTCATTGGTTCATTCTCTCTAACACCTGCTCGGCATAGCCGGCAAAGATCGCATCATTCAGCAAGCGGCGCGCCATCTGCCTGAGCTCATCTGTCGACCGGCAAGTGCGTCCCCACTCCAACCAAAGCACCAAGGTCTTAGTACGATCTTCTGCAGTCCAGAGTGAACTGGCACTGATCTGCTGCAGTTCATCCAGCTCCCTCTCCTGTCGCTTGCCCGACAAGGCCATCCAACTCAAGATTCGATCGGTAGCATGATCAATCGGCAAGCGCGCCTGAGCCTCCTGCCGCGCCACCACACAGCCTCTCCCAGGTTTTCCGGCCCAGCCTGCAAAACGGCCGGCTGCATCCGCCAGCGCTGGCGCATCAGCTTGGCTAGCAGGCTGTACGAATCCATTGAACGAAAAGTTGATGATGCCGCGCATCGTGCGGGCCAGCGGCCTGTCCACATGGCGCAGGGCCTCCAGCGCACGATTGAAGCGCTCCTTGTATTGAGCGTGACTGAGCTGCGTGCCACCCCGCTGGTCCTTGGCCAGCACACCGTAGAGATATTGGCAAACCCCTTCCAAATACTCATTGGCTGTCTTGAGTGGCTTGCAAGCTTCGGCAAAACGCCGGACATCATCGACACTCAGTTCGTTATCCAGAAAAAGCGTATTGAAAATGTCTTCGAGGCGCTGCAGCTCCGCAAGCTCCGGAATAGAGAAACGCAGTTCAAATCGCTCAATGGCGTCTTGATTGCTGAGCTCCAGGACATGAAACCCCTGCCGACACTCAGCCAGTGTCTGAAATAGCTCATCCGAATCCATCATCCGCCCATTCAGAGAGATCCTGTGGCAACTGCCCAGCAACCAATCCTTGGCCTGGACAGGTGTATGGATAACGGTTTCGCTGTTGCCCAGCGGCTGCCCACGCAGCAGGAGTTCCGGCTTACGGTACGGGTGCGCCGTGAAAAAGTGGTCACGGCGCGCCTGAACACTGTCAAAGTGCGCCGAGCAGCGCGGGCACTCGTAGACTATCGGCAGCAACACCACCGGTGGCGACTCCGGAATGCTGACGCTGCCGCCAGCGTTACCAGGGTCGATAAAGCTCAGATACCAGGCCATCCATTTCCCCCATCTAAGTCACGCTGTTCTACTTCACCAATTCCATCAGCTTTCCATACCCATCCACCACGTCGTACCTCACCTGCTCCGACGTGATCTTGGCGAAGAACTTCCGCGCGCAGGCTATTTTCGAAGCCTCAATGGCGCGCAAATCCAGGGTGGACATGGAGCCTTTAGTCTCGGCAATGAAGTAGATGTGCTTCACCTTGCCCTCGTTGAAGGCGATGGCCCAGTCCGGGTTGTAGTTACCAACCGGGGTCGGGATGAAGAAGCTCTTCGGCAGCTTGGCGTACACCACCACTTCGGCACTGGCATCCAGTTGCTCGACGAACTTGCGCTCGTTGGTCGAGTCGGTGAACACGTAGTCGTAGATGTGGCGCTTGGCCTCGAATGCGTTGCTGAAGTCGTCTTTCAGTTTATCGGCCGTGAAGATGTCCGAGCTGTGAGTCTCAGCCACCGGGTCGTAAGCAATATGTTCGACGATGGCCGTGGCCTTCTGCTCATTGATCAGCGTGGCGGCCCTGGCGATGAAGTCTTCAGGGTTGGTTCTGTACTGGCTGAACACAGCAGCATTCAGGCCCTGCAGGATGCGTGCGATGGTACGGCGCGTCAGCTGGGTGGCCTCGGCCAGGTTGCCAAGTAGGTCGTATTTCACCGCCGAATACACAGAGTTGGTGTAAGTCTCGGTGGCCGTTTGCGCCAGCTTGAAAGCCTCACCCCGCTTCAGTTCGTCGAAGCTGGCGTGCTCCTTCTGCGTGCCGCGCTCGATGATGTACTGCATGGGTTTTACCCGCAGTCCCTCATCCTTATCGTTGAGAGCGGCAATGCATTTGTCGACCAGCTCGTCGGCCTCGAAGTTGACGGTGTACGCGGCCTTGCGATTGATCTTGCTCCACAGTGCCTGGAACTCCTGGCGCTCGAAGTTGGCGTTGAGGGGATTTACCTTGGTCTTGCGGCCGTCGCCAATGTGCGGCAGCTGCGCCTCGCTGAACACACTGTCGATCAGCTGAAACACCTGCTGGGCATAGGGCTTCAGCTCATCAGGCAGCTCGGCCAGCTGCTCATCCTTCTTCGCGGCGTGGTAGGCAAGCGTGATCTGATCGTTGTCGTCGGTGTAATCGTTCTTCAGCAGATATTTGTAGATCTGCTTGGCCATTTGCGGCGTGACTTCCACGTCGCCGCTCAGGGTCTGCAGAACCTTGCCGGTGAAGTATTTCTCGTTGGCTTCGCGCGGCCTGGCCGATAGCGAGTCACTGATGTCCTTCTGCAATGCACCGACGAACTCCCTGTAGCTCTCGCTGGCCACCACGGTCAGTTCGTTGATGTCGTGAACGGTCGCCGGGTAGTCCATTCGGTCGCCGTTTTGGTTGACCGAAAGGCGTAGCCCCCGACCGACTTCCTGGCGGCGGGAAATGGTGTTGTCGCTGTGCTTGAGCGTACAAATGACGAAGACGTTGGGGTTATCCCAACCTTCGCGCAGGGCCGAGTGGGAGAAGATGAAACGCACAGGCTCGTCGAAGGACAACAGACGCTCCTTGTCCTTGAGAATCAGGTCGTAGGCATCCACGTCGTCGGTTTCGGTCGACTTCTTGCTGGTGGCCGGGTCGACCAGGCGCTTGCTCTTCTTGTCGATGGAGAAGTAGCCGTTGTGGGTCTGGCTAGCCTGAATCCCCTTCAAGTAACGGTTGTACGGCGTGTCCTCCAGACTCAGCACTTCATTGAGGTAAGCGTTGTACTCCTCCTCAAAGACCTTCGCGTACTCCCCCGGCTGCTCACCGTTTTCGTCGTACTGACGGTACTTGGCTACCTCATCGATGAAGAACAGCGTTAGCACCTTGATGCCCTTGCTGAACAGCATCATCTCCTTCTCGAAGTGAGCCTTTACCGCCTCGCGGATCTGGATGCGACGCATGGCTGGCTCGTCCAGGTTGCCCACGGCTTCACCGGCGACCAGTTCCACACCATTGGTAAAGCTCAGGGTGTCGATCCGAGCATCGATCTCGGCGACCACATAACCCTTGTACTGATCCAGGCCACCGGAGAGGTCGTACAGGTTGTCGTTGCGACCGAGCTTGCGCATGACACGCTTGATGCCGCTGCTCTGCTTGATCTCCATCTCCACCCGCGCCACAGGGGCCTTGCTGGTGGAAACATCGATGCCCTGCAGGAACAGATAGGCATTGGTGCCGGGCAGGTTTTTCACCGTGATGCCTCGCACGTCGATCTTCTTCACCAGTTTCTGGTTGTAGGCGTCGAGCGCATCCAGGCGGTGGATCTTGTTGTACTCGGTCTTGTGGGTGGCCGAGTAGCGTACGATAAACAGCGGATTGAACTCGCTGAACGATTCGAGGGTCTTGGTGCCCTCCATTTTCTGCGGCTCATCGAGGAACAGGATCGGGCGGTTGGCCTTGATCACATCGATGGGACGGCGCGACTGGAAGTCATCCAGCTCCTCGTAGATCCGCCGCTGATCCGCACCGCGCGCGGCAAATGCCTGGACGTTGATCACCATGACGTTGATGCCGGCGTCCGAGGAAAAGCTCTCCAGATTGTGCAGCTGCTTGGAGTTGTAGATGAAGAAGCGCGCCTTCTTGCCGTAACGCTCCAGGAAGTGCTCGGCAGTGATCTGCAGCGACTTGTAGACCCCCTCACGGATGGCGATGCTCGGCACCACGACGATGAACTTGCTCCAGCCGTAGCGCTTGTTCAGCTCGAACATGCTGCGGATGTAGCAGTAGGTCTTCCCGGTACCGGTCTCCATCTCGATATCGAGGTTGATCGGGCAACCGGTTTTCTTGTCGTTTACCAACGCAGCCGACTGCGGCAGGTTCTGCCGACGTTGCACCGCCTGTACATTGGCCAGGAGTTGATCTTGTGCCAGAGCCAGCTCCGCATTGCGAAAACCAGCATCTACAGGCGCGATGGCCGGCTGCTGCTCCATACCAGCCAGGGAGCCCTGCTGCGGCGCCAACGGCACGCCTCCGACACCTGGATCGATGCGGTAGCTCACGCCCGACGATTTGGGCTGGCCGGCAAAGCAGTCGGCGAGTGACTCCACGGCATGGAGCTGGTAGGCCTGCTCCTTGAATTTCAGCTTCATGGCAGGCCCCTTACAGCGTCTTGATTTCGGTCATCGGCGACAGCAGCTTGAACAGTTGCTCGACGTTGATCTTCACGCTGTCGCTGGCAAAACCGTTGTCGCGGAATACCACGCGCAGCGGCTTACGCTCGGCAATCTGTTTCACGAATGCCTCGTCGATGCCCTTGTCAAAACAGGCCACCAGAGCGTTATCGTCTACGAAGAACACCTGCTTTCCGGAGATGGCCTCCTGGCTGATCGGCAGCGCCAAATCCACCCCCCAGTCCAACAGCACTTGGAACAGCAGGTCTTCAGGAGTGCGGTCTCCGCGAATATTGTCGACCTGATCAGAAAGCAAATCTTGGCTGACGGTATCAGGGGTGTAATACACATCCTGCATATTGGAGGTGTCGATTTTCAGGACTCGGAAGCCGAGATCAAGCTCTGCAGCCTCGTCCTGTTTGTGCAGTTCAGCAATGACATTACGAACCCGAGTGAGCCCCATCTCGAAGATTGAGCCGAGGCCCGGCTCCGGCTGGGGTAAAGGTTCGGCAATCTGCACACCGATGAAGCGGCGATTTCCACCGTCTTCGGCGTTCTGTTTTAGCACGGCATGCGCTGTGCTCGCGCTACCACTGAAGAAGTCGAGCACGATACTGTGGTCGTCATGTTTGCCGGCGAGCTGGAGGATGCGCTGCA
Organism: Pseudomonas sp. AU11447; assembly: GCF_001672555.2. Classification (NCBI taxonomy): domain Bacteria; kingdom Pseudomonadati; phylum Pseudomonadota; class Gammaproteobacteria; order Pseudomonadales; family Pseudomonadaceae; genus Pseudomonas; species Pseudomonas sp. AU11447. The sequence goes on from NZ_LZDG02000042.1 coordinate 25,652, forward strand.
GCAACTCCACGGGCTTGACCGAGTTGAGGACATTCTCCGTGTGCTGAAAGGAGACGTATTTGAGCAGGGTTTTCTTGGCGTCTTGGGTATGGCCTACTTCTTTATAGAACCAGAGAGTCTGAGGCGTACGGCCTTGTTGAACTTCAGATAGGAACCTTTTGAGTCGCGGCATGTTGTCGCCGCGCTCTCCCCACCAAATTCTATTGTCCTGATCAAGCCGCTTGAAGTTTTCTTCGCTAATCCCCCAATATCGGCCTTTTGGAGGCCCATCAATTATGCGACCAGATGGGCATCTAAGAGAATAGAGTCCAGCGTCATAGCGGTTTCTGGCGGCAAGGTCACTAGATGTCCACGGTCCGCGTGGATCGTTATCTGGATTCTTGTAGCGAGCCACCATCTCCTCTGTCTGAGGTAAAAGATTCGGCGTCCACTGATCTCCTGACTTAGCGTATACAAGCACATAGTCATGGTCCTCTGAAAACCACCGGGCCGAGTTTTTGGGGGAGAAGACTTTCTGCCAGATGATCTGCGCCACGAAGTTCTCTTCACCAAAGATCTCAGCACAAACCTTACGCAGGTTGTCAACCTCATTGTCGTCGATCGAGATAAAGACTACTCCGTCGTCGCGTAGCAGGTTACGGGCAAGCCGCAGGCGCGAGTAGATCATGCTCATCCAGTCGGAGTGAAAGCGCCCATTGGCCTCGGTATTTGCCACCAGGCGGGAACCGCTCGCATCGGTCTGACTGGAACGCGCTAGATAGCTCTCCAAGTCATCTTTGTAGTCATCGTCATAGATGAAGTCACGCCCAGTGTTATACGGCGGGTCAATGTAGATCAGCTTGACCTTTCCTAGATAGCTTTCCTGAAGCAACTTGAGAGCTTCCAGATTATCGCCCTCAATAAACAGATTTTGAGTCTTCTCGAAATTGACGCTTTCTTCACGCGCAGGCCGCAATGTCTTGGCAATCGGCGCATTAGCAGCCAGCAGCGCCTCACGCTTGCCTGGCCAGCTCAGTTGATAACGCTCCTGCACCCCCTCGACAATATGCAAGGAAAGCTCCTGACGCAGCAGGTCGAAATCGATAGCTCTTTTCAGCCCACCCTGGCCATCAGCCGCTTCGGTCACACAACCGGGAAAAAGCTGAGCCAGCTTTTCGATATTCATCTCGGTCAGATTCGGCGAATGCATCTTTAGTTTGTCCACGGGACGTCCTGTTATATCTAGTCGTTGTTCATCAAATGGTGGCTTATGCACTCAGTTGATCGATTTCATTTTTCAGCACCCGCAACTGAGCATTGAGCGCTACCTTGCGGTTGAACTGTTTTTCCTTGTGCAGGCGAGTCACCAGCTTGTTGTACTCGTTCTGCTGGCTGCGCAGCCGGGCCAGCCGCTCCAGCTGTTCAGGCAGGCTTTCACCAACACGGGCAGTTTGAGGCAGCAGGCTGCGTAGCAGCTGTTCATAAAGGCCCTGTAGATCCAGCGCTAAAGGGAGGGGCAGTCGCTCGCCATCATCAGGTAGCCAGGGACCTGCGAGGTAGTCATCGAGCACCCACTTGCCAGCCTCGACCTGGCTGGGTCGCTTGAAAGCGGCCACCATGTAGGTCTGCCGGTCTCGGTGCAGCTGAAAAATGATCGGCAGCGGAATGGCTCGATCGATGGCACGCAGGACATCATCGTCCAGCTCAGTGCCTTTCAGCTCGATATCGAAAATCTGAATCTCCGGCACCTCCGATCGTGCCGGCAGGTTCAGGGTCTCCGGCGCCAGCTTGTAAGCCCAGGTGATTTGCTCAACCTGAGCGACAAACTTGTCGCGCAGCGCGCTGCCGATCTTGCCGTGCTCGTAGATCTTAGTTTTCGGCACTGGCCGACCGACCCTGGCTTGGCCGGGAAACGCGAACAAGGCAGGCTTAGGCCGAGTCATGCCACATCCTGAATGACGATGAAGGTGATCAGCTCGAAGTCGTCCAGGCCGGCAATGGTATCCACCAAAGCGGTGGTCTTGCCGCCACTGAACAGACTATCGATGTCCTTCTCTTCCTTTACTTCGATCATCGAGTGAATGGCCTGATCGAGTAGATTGGAATAGGCCTGCATGTTACGGCCATCGTCGGTGATTTGATTGAAGCGCTGATAGGCCTCTCTGATCGGCTGGCCCCACCCTTTGCAGGCAGTGCGGGCCAAGTCCAGCAGGCGCTTGGCTTCGCTGTAGTCGCTAATAACTCGCCCCTGGTTGTCGATGTAGATCAGATAGTGGGGATAGAGACGGTTCTGCTGGTTGATGTCCATGCCATGATTGCGGTTACGCAGGGTGAAGATCACGCCTGGCAGCAAACCCAGCTCCGGCTGTGCCGGCACCACTGCATGCATGCCGTTGGGCAGATGACTCAATTCGCCGTGCTGCTTGATGTAGTTGAGCAGATCCATGCGAAAATCATTGAGGCCGAGGTCGGTGATGGAGACGCCGGTCTTGAGGTCTTCCATCTCGATTACTTCATCCTGCAAGCGGCGCAGCTGTTCCTTGCGGTAGGCCACGTCGTTGGCTTGGGCATTGAGCACGTTGTCGTCGCCAGTCGCAGTGACATCGGCGATTATCATGCGGTTTTCCACCCGCTCCTTAAGATTGATGTACTCGTCCAAGCTGATATCCGGCCAGTAGTTGACCAGCTGAATGCTGCTGTTCTGCGAGCCGATCCGATCCACCCGGCCAAAGCGCTGAATGATGCGTACCGGGTTCCAGTGGATGTCGTAGTTGATCAGGTAGTCGCAGTCCTGCAGGTTCTGGCCCTCGGAAATGCAATCAGTGCCGACCAGGATGTCGATCTCGCGCGGCTCGTCCGGATATATCGCCGCCTTCTCCTTGGAGCGTGGCGAGAACAGGGTCAGCAACCCCTGAAAGTCATAGGTCTGCCGACTGCCGGGCATCGTGCCCAAGGTGGATTTCGGCGCGTCACTGCCAGTGACCTTAGCCGTGTGCACCTGGTAGTTGCGCTGCAGGTAATCGGCCAGGTTCTCGTACAGGTAGTTGGCGGTATCGGCGAAGGCAGTGAAGATCAGCACCTTCTTGTTGCCCGGGTTAATCGGCGAGGTGATCTTGCTGGCGATCTGGGTTTTCAAGTGTTGCAGCTTGGCATCGTCGGCCGGGGTGACCTTGGACATTTCACCCAACAGCTCGTCGATGAACAGCAAATCTGCCTGCAGATCCTGCTCCCATGAGGGCAGGTCCATATCCTCCAGGCTGATCTGAATTTTTTTGCCAATGCTGATGTCGCCTGGCATCGGCCAGCTGTCCTCATCGAAGTCAGCCTCTTCAAAAGCAGCAGTGACGTCGGTAAACCCTGTTGACTGGCCAGTTTTGTGGAACTGGGCAATCTTATCCAGGGCGCTGCGATGGCTGGCCTGCAGACTTTGCAGGGTCAGGCGGAAAGCCTCCACCGAGCTCTCCAGACGCTTGAGCAAATTGGTGGTCATCAACGCCTGCAGGCTCTTCTCCCGGTCAACCTGCTTGAGCTTGCCTCGCCCACCTTCGACCTGGGTGTCGTACTGCTCCTCGTACTTCTTCAGACGGCTGGGCAGGATGTAGCTCACCGGCGCATACACGGCAAGCTTGAGCAACGAAAGGTGATTGAAGATCTCGTTGAAGCCAATGACATCGTCGCGCTGAGTCAGCGGACAATGGAATGACATCGGCTTGCGGCGCTCCGGGAAACGGCCAATGTCGGCAGTGTTGTAGAAGGTTTCGATGTGCCGACGAGAGCGAGCAATGGTCACGCTGTCCAGCAGTTCGAAGAAGTCAAAATCCAGGCTGTTGAGAATGGCCGCTGCCGTGCGCTTCTCCGGCGGCAGATTGGCCCACGCATTGAACGCCGCCTGAGCGCGGCGAAATATGCTGTCGATGTCTTTCTCGGTACGCAGCTTGTCATTGAGGTTGTCGCTGTCCCCCTCGTAGGCCAAGGCCAGCTGGTTACGCAAATCGCTGAAACGGTTGTTGACCGGAGTCGCCGAGAGCATCAGCACCTTAGTCTTCACGCCCTGACGGATGACCTGGTTCATCAGGCGCTGATAACGGGTTTCCTTGTCCTTGTAGACGTCATTGTTGCGGAAGTTGTGCGACTCGTCGATCACCACCAGGTCGTAGTTACCCCAGTTGACCCTATCCAGCGGCATACCCAGTGAGGTGCCTCGGGTGCGACTCAGGTCGGTGTGACACAGCACGTCGTAGGCAAAGCGATCCTTGGCGAGAATATTGGTCTTCAGGTTCTGATTGTAGATGAGCCAGTTGTCGGCCAGCTTCTTCGGGCAGAGTACCAGGACAGATTTGTTGCGCAGCTCGTAGTATTTGATCACCGCCAACGCGGTGAACGTCTTACCCAATCCTACGCTATCAGCAAGGATGCAACCGCTGTAGGTTTCCAGCTTGTTGATCAGGCCGGTTGCTGCGTCGCGCTGGAAGTTGAAGAGCTTGTTCCAGATCACCGTATCCTGATAGCCGGTACGGTCGTTGGGTAGCACATCCTCGCTCACATCCTCCAAAAACTCTCGGAAGATGTTGTAGAGCATCAGGAAGTAAATGCGCTCGGGTGCGTTCTCCTGATACACCGAAGCAATGTGATCGCAGAGGCGCACGGTGACGTCTTCCAGCTTTTCCTGGTCGTTCCAGATCTGCTCGAACAGGTTGAGGAACATGCCGGTATGGGCTGGCTCATCGAAGCGGGTGACAATATTGGAAAGCGCGTTACCCTTCTGGTAGCCCAAGTCGACCGCAGTAAAGCCCTGCACGGGCATATAGACGGCCTCGGAGCTTGGCGCACGTACACCAATGAATGGTTGCATGGGCGCTTGGCCACGATTGGAGCGGAAGGTAGCCTTGCGCCGTATCCAGTCTGCACACTCCCTGGCGATGGCCTTCTGCGTGAGCTTATTCTTCAGCTGGATCTCGAACTCGCTGCCGGTCAGGCTACGCTCGCGCTCAGCCTTGGGAATGTGGAACTCGCGCTGTTCCTTCTTAAGCTTGTCCGTCGCCTCGTTGGGCACAAAGGTCGGCGAGGTAAAGATGAACTCCAGGGAGTCGATGCTCTCAAGCTCCCGCCTGAGCGCCACGTAGGCGTATATAGAGAAGCAGGATGCGGCGATCTTCAATTTAGCACCTGGCTTGAGCGCCCCCTTGAGACTCTCGCCAAGCAGCGAATTGATGTTGTCGATCAGCTCCATGAGACACTCCCCTACCCTTGTTGATCCGCGCCATCCTCCGCGCATCGCGTAGGACGCTGATAGCACTCCGCCGTCTTGACCGATCCTAATCCCCCATCGCTTTCAAGCCAATCTCAATTGGCAACCAATTGGCAACCAGAACGGGCACTTTTGGATCAGCCACGAAAAATTTCAGGCATAAAAAAATCCAGCCACCGCTAAGTGGCTGGATTTTCTAGGATTTTTTGGTCGGGACGGAGTGATTCGAACACTCGACCCCTTGCACCCCATGCAAGTGCGCTACCAGGCTGCGCTACGCCCCGACGTTGCTTTCGAGTTCCCTCAGAAGCGGATCGCACTATACCCCAAGCATTTGCTTTGGAGAAGTGCTTTTTTCATTTTTTTCAGTTACTTGCGCAACACATGCAGTACATCTTCCAATTCGGCGATCATCTGCCGGATCAGTTGCTTGTACTGGGTGGCGTCCTCGCGGGCTTCGTCGCCGGTAAGGCGCTGGCGGGCGCCACCGATGGTGAAGCCCTGGTCGTAGAGCAGCGCGCGGATCTGGCGAATCATGAGCACGTCCTGGCGCTGATAGTAGCGCCGGTTGCCCCTTCGCTTGACCGGGTTGAGTTGCGGGAACTCCTGTTCCCAGTACCGCAGCACGTGCGGCTTCACCGCGCAAAGGTCGCTCACCTCACCGATGGTGAAGTAGCGCTTGCCCGGAATGGGGGGCAGCTCGTCGTTATGACTTGGTTCCAGCATAAGCCTCAACCCTGGCCTTCAGTTTCTGCCCTGGACGAAAGGTGACGACGCGCCGGGCTGTGATCGGGATTTCCTCTCCCGTCTTTGGGTTGCGTCCGGGACGCTGGCGCTTGTCGCGCAGATCGAAGTTGCCGAAACCCGACAACTTCACCTGTTCGTTATGCTCCAGCGCCTGGCGGATCTCTTCAAAGAAGAGCTCCACCAGTTCCTTGGCTTCCCGCTTATTCAGGCCCAGCTCTTCGTACAGACGTTCAGCAATTTCAGCTTTCGTCAGAGCCCCCATACGCTACTTCCTTAACGTGGCGTTGAACCTTTGTTCCAGCGAGGCGACGATATTCTGCGTAGTCGCGTTCACCTCGTCATCATTAAGAGTGCGTGATGGATGCTGCCAGGTCAAGCCAACGGCCAAGCTTTTTCTAAGCGGATCAATGCCTTTACCGTGGTAGACGTCAAACAACCTGAGATCCGTCAGCCATTCGCCCGCCGTTTCACGGATATTTGCCAGCACGAACTCGGCCGGAGTATCCAGATCGACGATCAGGGCCAGGTCACGGCGCACTTCGGGGAAGCGCGACAGTTCGCTGAATTTCGGCAAGCGACCCTTGGCCACCTCGGCCAGTACCAGCTCGAAGAGGTAGACAGGGCGATCCAGGTCCAGCGCCTTGGCCAGCTCCGGATGCAAGGCACCTAGATAGCCGACCAGCACGCCGTCCCGTTCGATCTTGGCGGTCTGGCCCGGGTGAAGCGCCGGGTGTTCCGCCGGGGAGAAAGTGAAAGCCTCAATGTTGCCAGCATTGCCCAGCAATGCTTCGACATCAGCTTTCACGTCGAAGAAGTCGACATTCTCACGGCCGTTGGCCCAGCCCTCCGGCTGACGTGCACCGCAGACGACGCCGGCGAGCATGTTTTCCTGTACAAGACCTTCCAGCTGGCCAACGAAGCGCAGGCCGCTTTCGAACAGGCGCACACGGGTCTGCTGACGATTGAGGTTGTGCTGCAGGGACTTGACCAGCCCCGGCCAGAGCGAGGCGCGCATGGCGGCCATGTCGGCGGAGATCGGGTTAGCCAGCATCAGCGGCTCGACACCGGGATGGAACAGCTGGAACACCTTGGGATCGATGAAGCTGTAGGTGATGGCTTCCTGATAGTCGCGAGCGACCAGCAGGCGGCGCAGCGCCGGCAGTTCAGCCTGGGACTCGGACTTGGTGTTCGGCGCCAGGCGTGCCTGCGGGTAGCGCACCGGCAGGCGGTTGTAGCCGTAAAGGCGACCCAGCTCTTCGATCAGGTCGACTTCGATGGAGACGTCGAAGCGATGGCTCGGAACGCCAACGGTCCAGGAATCGGCACCGACTTTCTGGACATCGAACTCCAAGGCAGTGAGCAGACGCTCGATCTCGGTGTTTTCCAAGGTCATGCCCAGCATCTGGGTAACGCGCTCGGCACGCAGGGTGACCGGAGCGACCTTGGGCAGGTCAGCTTCCCTGACTGCTTCCACGATCGGGCCAGCTTCGCCACCGACGATCTGCAACAGCAACTCGGTAGCACGCTCCATGGCGCGACGGGCCAGTTGCGAGTCCACGCCACGCTCGAAGCGGTGGGAGGCATCGGTGTGCAGGCCGTAGGAACGAGCCTTGCCAGCAACGGCAATGTTGTCGAAGAAGGCGCTTTCGAGGAACAGGTCGCGTGTCTTGGCGCTGACGCCGCTGTGCTCGCCACCCATCACGCCGGCGATGGCCAGGGCGCGTTCGTGATCAGCAATCACCAGGGTGTCAGCACGCAGGGTGACTTCCTGGCCGTCGAGCAGGACGAGCTTCTCGCCCTCCTCCGCCATGCGTACGCGTACGCCGCCTTTGATCTCGTCGAGATCGAAGGCATGCATTGGCTGGCCCAGCTCGATCATCACGTAGTTGGTGATGTCGACGGCGGCGTCGATGCTGCGAATGTCGGAACGGCGCAGGCGCTCGACCATCCACAGAGGGGTCGGCTTGCTCAGGTCGACGTTGCGGACGACGCGACCGAGGTAGCGCGGGCAGGCCTTGGGAGCCAGCAGCTCAACGCTGCGCACTTCATCGATCTGCGGAGCGACTGCGCTGACCACTACCGGCTTGACCTCAGCGCTGTACAGCGCGCCGACTTCGCGAGCGAGACCGGCCAGGGACAGGCAGTCACCACGGTTCGGGGTCAGGCCGATCTCGATGGAAGCGTCGTCCAGTTCGAGGTAGTCGCGGATGTTAGCGCCCACCGGCGCATCCGCGGCGAGCTCCATCAAGCCGGCGTTCTCTTCGCTGATTTCCAGTTCTTTGGCCGAGCAGAGCATGCCGTTGGATTCAACGCCGCGCAGCTTGGCTTTCTTAATCTTGAAGTCGCCCGGCAGTTCGGCACCGATCATGGCGAAGGGGATCTTCAGGCCCGGGCGCACATTGGGCGCGCCGCAGACGACCTGGAAGGTCTCCGAACCGTTGCTGACCTGGCAGACGCGCAGCTTGTCGGCGTCCGGATGCTGTTCGGTCGACAGCACTTCGCCCACGACCACACCGTTGAACTGACCGGCGACTGGGATCACGGCGTCGACCTCGAGGCCCGCCATGGACAGACGAGCTACCAGCTCATCACGGGATACCTGCGGGTTTACCCAGCTCCGCAGCCACTGTTCACTGAATTTCATCCTGTTCTCCTAAATGCGTTGACGGTCGTGCGGGCTAGCGGAACTGGCCGAGGAACCGCAGATCGTTGTCGAAGAACAGGCGCAAGTCATTCACGCCATAGCGCAGCATGGCCAGACGCTCGATACCCATGCCGAAGGCGAAGCCCTGGTACTTCTCGGGATCGATGCCGGACATGCGCAGCACGTCGGGGTGGACCATGCCGCAACCCATGACTTCCAGCCAGCCAGTCTGCTTGCAGACACGGCAGCCTTTGCCGCTGCAAAGCACACACTGAATGTCGACTTCCGCCGAAGGCTCGGTGAAGGGGAAGAAGGACGGACGGAAGCGGACGGAGAATTCTTTCTCGAAGAATGCGCGGAGAAACTCTTCGATGGTGCCCTTGAGGTCGGCGAAGCTGACGTCTTCATCGACCAGCAGACCTTCGACCTGGTGGAACATGGGCGAGTGAGTCAGGTCGGAGTCGCAGCGGTACACGCGGCCCGGGCAGACAATGCGAATCGGCGGCTTCTGGTTTTCCATGGTGCGTACCTGTACCGGCGAGGTATGGGTGCGCAGCAGCATGTTCGCATTGAAGTAGAAGGTGTCGTGCATGGCACGAGCCGGGTGGTGACCCGGAATGTTGAGCGCTTCGAAGTTGTGGTAGTCGTCTTCGACTTCCGGCCCCTCGGCCACTTCATAGCCGATGCGGGTGAAGCACTGCTCGATGCGTTCCTTGGTGCGGGTGACCGGATGCAGGCCACCGGAAGACTGGCCACGGCCCGGCAGGGTCACGTCGATGCGTTCGGCTGCCAGCTTGGCGGCGAGGGCGGCGCCCTCCAGCTCAGCCTTGCGGGCGTTCAGCACATCCTGAACCTTTTCCTTGGCAACGTTGATCAGCGCACCGACCTTGGGGCGCTCTTCGGCCGGCAGGTCGCCCAGGGTCTTCATGACCTGGGTCAGCTCGCCTTTCTTGCCGAGGTAGTGAACCCGGATCTGCTCCAGGGCGTTGACGTCTTCGGTGTTTCGCACGGCGTCCAGGGCCTGCGAAACCAGCGCGTCCAGGTTTTCCATGTACCAACTCCAGATACAAAATAGGGGAAGAGCGGTAAGGCTCTTCCCCTATCGGTGACGTTACGTCCGGACCGAGATCCGGTAACTGTCGTGGGGCTTAAGCCAGGCTGGCCTTCGCTTTCTCGACAATCGCGGTAAACGCCGCTTTTTCGTTCACAGCCAGATCGGCCAGTACCTTACGGTCGATCTCGATGGCCGCCTTTTTCAGGCCAGCAATCAGACGGCTGTAGGACAGACCGTTCTGACGAGCACCAGCGTTGATACGGGCGATCCACAGGGCGCGGAACTGACGCTTGCGCTGACGACGGTCGCGGTAGGCGTATTGGCCTGCTTTGATTACCGCCTGCTTGGCAACACGGAACACGCGCGAGCGCGCGCCGTAGTAGCCTTTTGCGAGCTTCAGAATCTTTTTGTGACGACGACGGGCAATTACGCCACGCTTAACACGAGCCATTTATTTATCCTCTACCAGAAATCAACGCAGACGCAGGGAGCGCGCTACACGGCGAACGTCGGAAGCAGCGAGCATCGAAGTGCCGCGCAGCTGACGCTTACGCTTGGTGGTCATTTTGGTCAGGATGTGGCTCTTGAAAGCGTGCTTGTGCTTGATGCCACCAGCAGTCACTTTGAAGCGCTTTTTGGCGCCACTCTTGGTTTTCATCTTTGGCATGTTTAGTACTCCGCATTCGTTAACAACTGATAACCATCAGGCCTGCCAGTGCCCGGGAGGTTATTTACGCTTCTTGGGAGCGATGACCATCATCAGCTGGCGTCCTTCCAGCTTAGGATGCTGTTCCACGGTGCCGACTTCGGCGAGGTCGTTTTCGACTCGCTTCAGCAACTCCATGCCCAGCTCCTGGTGGGCCATCTCACGACCACGGAATCGAAGCGATACCTTGGCCTTGTCCCCTTCATTAAGGAAACGTACCAGGTTGCGTAGTTTTACCTGGTAATCCCCTTCTTCCGTCCCTGGACGAAACTTGATTTCTTTGATCTGTTGCTGGTGCTGGTTTTTCTTCGCAGCAGCGGCTTGCTTCTTCTTCTCGAAGAGATGCTTGCCGTAGTCCATGATGCGGCAGACAGGAGGCACCGCATCAGCAGAAATTTCCACCAGGTCCAGCTTGGCCTCGTCGGCTAGACGGAGGGCCTCGTCGAGGGAGACCACGCCAATCTGTTGACCGTCGGCACCAATCAGACGCACCTCACGGGCGGTGATGTTTTCGTTGATCGGTGGTTTCGGGAGAGCCCGCTTATCCTGTCTCATTTCACGCTTAATAATGATTACTCCGAGTCTTGGCGACCACGCCGGGAAACCGCCTGAGCGAGAAGCTCCGCGAACTGGGCGACCGGCATCGAGCCGAGGTCTGCCCCTTCGCGCGTACGTACGGCGACGGCCTGCGATTCAACTTCCCTATCACCGATAACCAGCAGATAGGGAACCTTGAGCAAAGTATGCTCGCGGATTTTAAAGCCAATTTTCTCGTTTCTCAAGTCAGACTTGGCACGGAATCCGCTTTGCTCGAGCTGACGCACCACTTCTTCGGCCCATTCGCCCTGCTTGTCAGTGATATTCATCACCACCGCCTGGGTCGGTGCGAGCCAGGCCGGGAACAGGCCGGCGTAGTGCTCGATCAGCATGCCGATGAAGCGCTCGAACGAGCCGAGGATCGCGCGGTGCAGCATGACCGGACGGGTACGGCTGTTATCTTCGGCGATATAGCTGGCATCCAGACGTTCCGGCAGGTTCGGATCGTACTGAAGGGTGCCGCACTGCCAGTTACGGCCAAGGCAGTCCTTCAGGGTGAACTCGATCTTCGGACCGTAGAAGGCACCTTCGCCCGGCTGGTATTCCCACTCTAGGCCGGATTCGTTCAGAGCGTCGGCCAGAGCACTTTCGGCCCGATCCCACAGCTCTTCGGAACCGACGCGCTTGGCCGGACGGGTAGACAGCTTCATGGAGACATCGCTGAAGCCGAAGTCCGAATAGACCTGCAGGGTCAGCTTGATGAAGTCGGCCGCTTCCTTCTTTACCTGCTCTTCGGTGCAGAAGATGTGCGCATCGTCCTGGGTGAAGCCACGTACACGCATGATGCCGTGCAGCGCGCCGGACGGTTCGTTGCGGTGGCACGCGCCAAACTCGGCGAGACGCAGCGGCAGGTCGCGGTAGGACTTCAGGCCCTGGTTGAAGATCTGCACGTGGCACGGGCAGTTCATCGGCTTGACCGCGAAGTCGCGGCTTTCCGACGAAGTGGTGAACATGTTCTCGGCGTAGTTGGTCCAGTGGCCGGAGCGCTCCCAGAGGATGCGGTCGACGACTTGCGGGGTGCGCACTTCCACGTAACCGTGGTCGCGCTGCACCTTGCGCATGTACTGCTCGAGCACCTGATAGACGGTCCAGCCGTTCGGGTGCCAGAAGACCATGCCTGGCGCCTCTTCCTGGAGATGGAAGAGATCGAGTTGCTTGCCGATGCGACGATGATCGCGTTTTTCGGCTTCCTCGATGCGCTGGATGTAGGCAGCCAGCTGCTTCTTGTCCGCCCAGGCGGTGCCATAGACGCGCTGTAGCTGCTCGTTCTTCGAGTCGCCACGCCAGTAGGCGCCGGAAATCTTGGTCAGCTTGAAGGCTTTCAGGAAGCGGGTGTTCGGCACGTGCGGGCCGCGGCACATGTCCACGTACTCCTCGTGGAAGTACAGGCCCATGGCTTTTTCGTCCGGCATGTCGTCAATGAGGCGCAGCTTGTACTCCTCACCACGAGCCTTGAAGGTCTCGATGACTTCCGCACGCGGGGTCATCTTCTTGATGACGTCGTAGTCCTTCTCGATCAGCTCAGCCATGCGCTTTTCGATGGCAGCCATGTCTTCCGGCGTGAAGGGACGCTCGAAGGCGATGTCGTAATAGAAGCCTTCGTCGATCACCGGGCCGATGACCATCTTGGCGGTCGGATACAGCTGCTTGACCGCATGGCCCACCAGATGGGCGCAGGAGTGGCGGATGATTTCCAGCCCGTCCTCATCCTTCGGGGTAATGATTTGCAGGGTCGCGTCGCTGTCGATGATGTCGCAGGCATCGACCAGGCGGCCGTTGACCTTGCCGGCCAGGGTGGCTTTCGCCAGGCCTGCGCCAATGGATTGCGCCACCTCGGTCACGCTGACCGGATGATCGAAGGAACGCTGACTACCGTCGGGAAGAGTAATGATGGGCATGGCGCCTCCTCTCCTAGTGGTGACCCCTACGAAAGGCCACATGGGTTGGGATGTGCCAGTAAGCGTCGCCCGCCGGGCAGGCCTGCCTCACAGTGGCAGGCGCCTTGTCGGCACCCTGCGCTTTCGCGCGCGGACGTAGATCACTGGAAGAAATCGAAAACCTGATCGCAAACAATAGCGGACAGGGCGCTGGATGTTACTGCAAGTTGCGCAAGCTGACGAGCGCAGAGCCTGACTTCGCTCAGTACTGATCGACAAATTCCAGCACAGCGCGATTGAAGGACGCCGGACGGATCACATTCATGCCATGGGAGGCGCCAGGAATCATCACCAAGCGCGCATCCGCAAGACTCAGTTGCAGCGCCTGGAGGATTCGCGGAAACGGCTCCGGACTTCTGGCTCCGCCGATCAGCAATACTGGCAACTGCAACTGCAATATCGACCCCCGATTAATAGGCGCAGGATGATCGGCAACCTGCCCAACCAAGGTCATGGCATTGGCCGTCGCCATTTCACGAAACTGTGCAGACGACCTCGACCAGACTCCCGCCCCGCTGACAGTATCGACAAAGAGCTGCAACCCTCCTTCAACATCCCCCTCGCGAATCATTCCAAGCGCCTGCTGGCGAAACTGATTACGCTCGACAGGAGATACCGGCGCTTCAATATTTGCTCCAGTGAAGACATTGTCCGCAAAGTCTCCGCCAGGATCAGCCAGCGCCAAAGAGAGCAATTTATGCGGAGCCACCAGCGCCACTCGCAAACAGATGTTGCCGCCCCGCGAATGCCCCAGCAGATGGACCGGCGCAGGTAACTGGTCGATCAAGGCGAGAAGATCATCAACATGCTGTTCCGTCGAAAAGCCAATCCCCTGGCCGCCCCATTGCTCCGGGAAATAATGGCGCAGGCTGGGCACGATCACACGGTAACGGGCAGACAACGCTTCGACCTGTGCCTGCCAATAGCGGTAGTCGCAAAGCGACCCGTGTACCAGCAGCAGGGGCACGCCCTGCCCGGCAACCTGGCACGTCAGTTCATAGTCATTGACCCGATATTTCACAATCTCGAAATTCATCCAGCACTCACAGGCAACGCACCACAATAAAGCACACAGGATTTGCAGGGATTACTCAGCCCGAACGAAACCCAACCACACCCTTTAGCCCGCGCATTATCCCCAATCACTCAATTAATCCACCAACCCTTCATCCCCTGATTACATTTAAAGTGTGTTTTCCCAATCGCAACAATTCATATATTCAGTTGACGCGAACAATCACCAGAACACAGAATCGCCCCGTACAAATCACCCTACATACGGGAGCACCCAGATGTCCAAACTTGCGGAATTCCGCGAAGCCGAGCGCAAACTCCAGGAACAACTCGCCCTGCTCGAGAAACTCAAGAGCGATGGCGGCCTGAAAAAGGAACTGGAGTTCAAGGATCAACTGCAAGCCTTGATGGACCAGTACGGCATGAACCTGCGCAACGTTATCGAGATTCTCGACCCGCAGACTTCCACCGAGCCCGCAGCCGCACAGCCGGCGCGCCGCACTCGCCAACTGAAGATCTACAAGAACCCGCACAATGGCGAGACCATCGAGACCAAGGGCGGCAACCACAAGACCCTGAAGGCCTGGAAACAACAGTACGGTGGCGACACCGTGGAATCCTGGCTGCAGTGAGCCCGATTGTTCCGCGGAGCGCTCCCGCTCCGCGGAATTTCTCACCTTCCCAGAGGGAACTGACCGGCGGCTGTATAAAAACTAGCCATCGTTAGCAGAAATCCTTATAATCCCCTCAGCGAAAACCAAACCCAAGGTCGCCCCTCCCAGCACTCCCTACCTGATTCAGGGCAGAAGCTGGGGTCCACAGGGCCACGGCCAGCGCATCCTCCGCATCGATTCCAGAGCACGCCAACCGTGCCAGGAAAGCTTGCCCGAGCGACCAGCGCCCCACGTCAAATCACCTGCAATTACCCAACACCGCAGACTGACGCGAACCGACCCCCAAGTTTCCAATCGCTGCCATATTCCGGTCATACGTTTTCTGCATTCTCAGATCGCAACCGGAGCTTTTGACGATTTCGACGGTCATAGGACCGTTACCTATTTGGAAAGACAAGACAATGAAAACCTCCCCGCAAATCCTGGAGGCGATTGGCACCCTCTCGGCGGCCTTCGCCCCTCTGAACTGCGTCATCCAGGCCAAGCGCAAGCATGGCTTCAGCTTCACCCTGGTCAACGAGCATGGCATCGCCAAGCACACCGAACGCCTCTACCCCCAGCAATACCAGGGCGAGGCGCCGCTGAACGCGGTGATCCAGCGAGTGCAAGCCACCATCGCTGCCTGAGCCCGGAATCGAAAAAGCCCCGCATGAGCGGGGCTTTTGCTTTTCTGCCATCCATATAAAGGAAGAAGTCAGCGCAGACTGATGCCCGCCTTCACCATCTCAATCTCCTGCAGCAATTCCGCATAGCGCTGCGCAGGTGCCGCATAGGTCAATGAATAGGCCGCGCCATCACCCAGCGCCACCTGCACGGTCTGCTTGAGCACTTCAGTGCCGTTCTGGCTGATCCCGCAATGCACCTCCAGACCTTCCAAACCGCCAAGCCGGGTATCCAACGGCTTGCTGCAAGCCGCCTGGAAACCCTGGCGCATGAAGTCCTTCTGCAACGCCTTGCGCATCTCGACGATGACATTCTCGGCACTGACCGTGACGCCGGAGCCGAGCCGACTGCGCGTGACCTCCATGACCAGGTCCTGAGAACCATCTTCAGCCAAGCGCACGCCGCGTTGACGAACCACTGGCGCGTCCGCTGCTGCATCAACCGGCGAGCGCGAGACTTCCCAACCCTGCGGCCAGATAACCTGCATTTCCGCCAGTGCCGGCAACGGCACCAAGAACGCACCGAACAACAACCAGGTTCGCAGACCGAGCATCACCACCTCCGACCATCAGCCAGGAGAAACATAGCAGGCGCGCCATCACCCCTGCAGAGAAGCCACTTTCCTGAAGACAAACAAAAAGGGCGATCCTCTCGGATCGCCCTTTCTGAAATCGCCTAAGCGATTATGTTTGGTAGGCACAATTGGACTCGAACCAACGACCCCCACCATGTCAAGGTGGTGCTCTAACCAACTGAGCTATGTGCCTGTCGTGTGGGGCGCATTCTACGCGATCGTTTTCACCGGTCAAGCACTTTTTTCAGCTAAGCCACTGAAAAAGTGAATTTTTTTATGTTCGACCGTCCGTAAATTATTTTGCACGGGCACTAGCCGGCCAGATTCGACTCAGGTAGCATCCTCACATCTCGTAAAAAATAACAAACACAGGTGCATTATGCCGCACACTTCCTACCCCTCTTCCTATTACGCAGCTTCGGCCAACCCGGTCCCGGCCCGTCCTGAACTGCAGGGCGAGGTGGAAACCGATGTCTGCGTGATCGGCGCTGGCTACACCGGCCTGTCGACCGCCCTGTTCCTGCTGGAAAACGGTTTCAAGGTCACCGTACTGGAAGCCGCCAAGGTTGGCTTCGGTGCGTCGGGCCGTAACGGCGGCCAGATCGTCAATAGCTATAGCCGCGACATCGACGTCATCGAGCGCTCCGTTGGCGCCAAGCAGGCCAAGCTGCTCGGCGACATGGCATTCGAAGGCGGCCGCATCATTCGCGAGCGTATCGCCAAGTACAACATTCAGTGCGACCTGAAGGACGGCGGCGTGTTCGCAGCCCTCAGCGCCAAGCAGATGGGCCACCTGGAGTCGCAGAAAAAGCTGTGGGAGCGCTTCGGCCACACCCAGCTGGAACTGATGGACGCCAAGCGCATCCGCGAAGTCGTGGGCACCGACAGCTATGTCGGCGGCATGCTCGACATGAGCGGCGGCCACATTCACCCGCTGAACCTCGCCCTGGGCGAAGCCGCAGCCGTGGAATCCCTGGGCGGCGTGATCCACGAGCAGTCCCCTGCCGTGAAGATTGACCGTGGCGCCAACCCGGTCGTGCACACCCCGAAGGGTCGCGTGAAAGCCAAGTTCATCGTGGTAGCCGGTAACGCCTACCTCGGCGGCCTGGTACCGGAGCTGGCTTCCAAGTCCATGCCGTGCGGCACCCAAGTGATCACCACCGAGCCGCTGAGCGCCGACCTGGCCAAGTCCCTGCTGCCGACCGACTACTGCGTCGAGGACTGCAACTACCTGCTCGACTACTACCGCCTGACCGGCGACAACCGCCTGATCTTCGGTGGCGGCGTGGTCTACGGCGCGCGCGATCCGTCGAACATCGAGGCGATCATTCGTCCGAAGATGCTGAAGGTCTTCCCGCAGTTGAAAGACGTGAAGATCGACTTCGCCTGGACCGGCAACTTCCTGCTGACTCTCTCGCGTCTGCCGCAGGTTGGTCGCATCGGCGACAACATCTATTACTCCCAGGGCTGCTCGGGTCACGGCGTGACCTACACCCACCTGGCAGGCAAGCTGCTGGCCGAAGTCCTGCGTGGCCAGGCCGAGCGCTTCGACGCCTTCGCCACCCTGCCGCACTACCCCTTCCCGGGCGGCCGCATGTTCCAGGTACCGTTCTCCGCGATCGGTGCCTGGTACTACACCATGCGCGACAAGCTGGGCATCTGACGCCTCGCTTCACACCGCACGAAAAAACGGCGCCTCAGGGCGCCGTTTTTCTTTTCGGGGGCTTCTCCGGCGGCGACGTATCGCTGCGCACCTGGGCGTGGCTCATCAGGGCGAAGATCAGGCTGCCGCCCACAATGTTGCCCAACAGCGTCGGCAAGGCGAAATCGATGACGAACGCCGCCAGCCCCACTTCCCCGGCGAACATCAGGTAACCCACCTCGCAGGTGCCGACCACGATATGGCTGAAGCTGCCCAGCGCCATCAGGTAGGTGACCAGGAAGATGATCCACACCTTGGCGTTCTCCGCTGCCGGCACCAGCCAGACCATGGTGGCGATCATCCAGCCGGAAACGATGCCCTTGGAAAACATCTGCCAATGGTCGTTCTCCATGACCTCGCGGCCGATCTCCAGGAAAGCCTGATCCGCCTTGGTGTCGAAAATCGGCAGGTGCAGCATGCCGTAGGCGAACAGCAGCGCGCCGACGATGTTGCCCAGCAGCACCACCGACCATAGGCGCAGCAACTGGCCGAACTTCTCCAGGGTCGGTTCGCTCATCACCGGCAGTACCGCCGTCAGGGTGTTCTCGGTGAACAGTTGCTGGCGCGCGAGGATGATTGCCAGGAAGCCGACCGGATACCCGAGGCTGGTGGTGATCACCGCCATGTCGTGGTCCGGCAGACGCGCGCGGAACAGCCCCATCGCCATCAGCGACAGGCCGATGGTCAGCCCGGCGGCCAGCGCCGACCACCAGAGCGCCGCCAGGGTGCGCTCCAGTTCATGATTGCCCTGCAGGCGGATGACTTCGTGCAGCACCAGTGCGCGGGGCGGCTGGCTTTTCTCGACCTTGCGACGCTCTTCGGCAGAGAGATCGTCCGCGGTATCACCGCCCGCCTTCGACTCCCTGGCCTGGGTGCGTGGTGCGGTCTTGCGCTTTGCGGCAGAGTCGCTGCCTTTGCTACGCGGCCGCGACTGGGCTGCGCCGCGAGCGGGCGGTTTTTCGGTGGCCATGCGGAGCACCTCGCTGGGACAGTGCAGATTTAGGCTGCGACCGCCGCGCTTCGGTTCCGGAAATATTGGGGTGCGCCGAGCTCAGGAAATCGGCTCGATCCGCAGTTGGCGCCAGTCCGTGTCCAGATGACCGAGGTAGACGCAGCCGTGACCACGGGGAAAGAGAATGTGCTCGGGGCCGATCCCCGGCCCCTCAAGACGCAGCAGGCGCCCCCAGGGATGATGACTGACGCGCCCGCGCACGTCCTCGACCGCCCCGCCGCGCCACCAATGGATGGCGGCCTCGGCATCCTCGACACCTTCGGGCTGCACGATGCGCACAGGCTCATCACGCCAGCCGATCACCCGCTGCGGATCGAACCCCGCCTGCTGCGCGAGCGGGACCGGCACAATCCACAACACGCCATCGCGCTCTTCCAGCGACACGGCCAGCTCGCACCATTGCGGCTGCTCCAGCGCCCAGAGCAGGTCGCCATCGATCTCCAGCGAAGGCTCAGTCTGGGCCTGGATGCGGAACCCCGGGCAGACCAGCACTGCATCCCGGAGCGCAATGCGAACTTCGCTCACGCCTGAGCCTGCAGCAGGAATGGCCCGACCTTGTGCTCGAGAATCCGCACCAGCTCCGGTTGCAGGTAGTCGTAGTCATCGGGGATATCCAGGCATACCAGGCGCTTGCCGCGCATCGCCATGGGGAATCGGCGCAGCAGTGCCTGTCGCTGCCTGCGCTCCATGACGAACACCAGATCAGCCCACTCCAACTGCTCGACGCCCACTAGAACCTCCGCGTCCGGCGCCAGCCCGGCGGAGTCGGTCTCGACCTCCGGCCAGTTGGCGAAGACAGCTTCGGCAGTGGGACTGCGCAAGCGGTTGCGGCTACAGATGAACAAAGCGCGGCGCACTTCATCCTCCCTACGGCTGGCGCGCAAACGACAGCGGCGATTCTAGGGAAGATGGCAACTTACGGCGACTTCTGTTTCGCTTTCTGTCGCTCGAGGAAATCGACCTTCCACTGCTCGACGCCCAGGTGCTCGGAGTCCAGGCTCGCCTCGACGCCGTACTTGGCCTTGAGCGCGGCGACTTCCTTGGCATGGTCAACTAGGAAGCGGTCGAAGCGCTGGATCAGTTCGCCCTGCTTCACCGTGGACAGGTGGAACGTGCTGCGGGTGTGCGGCAGCGAAGGATCGAACACCAGCGCGCCGGGCTTGGCGCGAATGTTGTCCAGGTAGTAAGTGGCGACCACCACGTTGAAGTAGGCGCCGTCGGCCTGTTTCTTCAGCGCGGTATGAACCATCTGCCGCAGGTCAGCACTGGGCGCCAGGCTGATCTGCCCGGCCTGGATCGGCGCCTCGTAGCCCCGCGGCGTCCAACCCTCCACCAGCGCCAGCCGCTTCAGTGCGCCGATGCCCTGCCCCAGTCGCTCCGGCGCCACCAGCACGCCATCGACGTACTGCGTCACCGGCTGGCTATAGCGCAGGGTCTTGCCGGCCTTCTGCTCCGGAGCCCAGTCGGGGTTATCGGGATACTTGAGATCGACCTCGCCGGAAAGCAGCGCCGGCAACAGCGCATCCACTGGCAGCGGGCGGTATTCCAGGCTGATGCCGCTGCTGCTGGCGAACAGGTCTAGCACATCGCGGGCGAAGCCCTGGTAATTGCCCTGGGCATCGGTGCTGTAGTGCGGAGCGAAGGGAAGGTTCTCGACGCCGACCACGTAGGTCTGCGCCACGACAGGAGCAGAAATGACGGGGGACAGGATGCTGGCGAGCGCCCAGCAGAAGGCCTTGAGCTTCAAACGACTCTCCTTGTGACGTGTTGTTGTTCTATCGGGCAGGTCAGGCAACCCGCCGTGGCGGACTCAGCCGCCGGTCATGCTCATGAAGCGCAGCACCTGTACTTGCTGATCCGCTTCGAAATGGTGGCGCTCAGGCTTGAGTTGCAGCGCGCGCATCAGCGCCTCGCGCAGGCGCACGCTGTCGCCGGGGTGTTCGCGCAGCAGTTGGCGCAGGTCCAGCGCGCCCTCATGGCCAAGGCAAAGCACCAGCTTGCCTTCGGCGGTCACCCGTACCCGATTGCAGTCGCCACAGAAGTTATGGCTGTGCGGGGAGATGAAGCCGATGCGGCTGGCGTAACCGTCGATGCGGTAGTAGCGCGAAGGCCCGCCGCTGCGCTCGGGCGAGGGCAGCAACTGCCAGCGCTCGGCAAGTTGCGCGCGGACTTCATCGCTGCTGCACAGCGTCTGCTTGCGCTCGTGGCTGCTGACAGTGCCCAGCGGCATCTCTTCGATGAAGCTGATGTCGATGCCCTTGCCCAGGGCAAACTCCACCAGGTCGCAAACCTCGTCGTCGTTGCGGCCCTTCTGCACCACGGCATTGAGCTTGATGCGCTCGAAGCCGGCCTCTCTCGCAGCGTCGATACCATCGAGCACCTGCTCCAGCTTGTCGGAACGGGTGAAGGCGGCGAAGCGCTCGCGGCGCAGGGAGTCGAGGCTGATGTTCAGGCGGCGCACACCCGCCGCCCGCAGTTCGGCGGCGCGCTCGCGCAGTTGCGAGCCATTGGTGGTGATGGAGAGGTCTTCCAGCTCCGGCCGCGCGCCCAGCCTGGCCAGCAGCCCGGTCAGCCCCTTGCGCACCAGCGGCTCGCCGCCGGTGATGCGAATGCGCTTCACACCCAAGCCGATGAAGGCGTCGGCGACGGCTTCGAGCTCTTCCAGGCTCAATACCTGGTCGCGCGGCAAAAACTGCATGTCTTCGCTCATGCAGTAGGTGCAGCGGAAATCGCAGCGGTCGGTGACCGACAGGCGCAGGTAGGTGATACGTCGACCAAAGGGGTCGACCAACTGGGAATCGGACATGGAAGTTCCGGATGGCAGGTGCCGAACGAAAGTGCGCTAGAAATACCGCAGAACCTTGCCGCTGTACACAGAAAACCGACCCGCGAGTCAGGAAAATGCGTACAAGCGCCTGAGTTGAGGGCTTCCGGAGCCCGGTGCTACCATGCCCGGCTTATATTTGGTGACCACGCAATACAAGAAAGAAGACCAGCCAATGACCAGCATTCGCGAGCGTAACCGGCGCCTGATCCTGCGCGCAGCCAGCGAGGAGTTCGCCGAGAAGGGGTTCGCGGCGACCAAGACCAGCGACATCGCCGCTCGCGCCGGGCTGCCCAAGCCCAACGTCTACTACTACTTCCAGTCCAAGGAAAACCTCTACCGCAGCGTGCTGGAAAGCGTGGTGGAACCCTTGCTGCAGGCGTCTGCGCCGTTCCGCGAGGACGACGAGCCGAGCGAAGCGCTGCGCGCCTATATCCGCTCCAAGGTGAAGATTTCCCAGGAGCTGCCGCACGCGTCCAAGGTGTTCGCCAGCGAGCTGATGCACGGTGCGCCGCACCTGCCCAAGGAATACCTGGATGAACTGAACGCGCAGGCCCAACGCAACATCGCCTGCCTGCAGAGCTGGATCGACCGCGGCCTGCTGGCACCGGTGGACCCGCACCACCTGCTGTTCACCATCTGGGCGGCAACGCAGACCTATGCCGATTTCGACTGGCAGATCTCCATGGTCACCGGCAAGACCAGCCTGAGCGATGCGGATTTCGAAGCGGCCACCGAGACCATCACTCGTCTGGTGCTGCGCGGCACCGCGCCGGACAACGGCAGCGAGCCGAAGGCGCAGGGGCGTTTGCGGCCGCTCTCGATCTAAGCGTTTTCAACTGTTGCAGCATGGGTATCGCTTCGCTCCACCCATCCTACTGGCACCCCGGAAACGCGTAGGAGCGAGCTTGCTCGCGAACCCGCTTCACACCTGAAACGTCCGGTGTTAATGGAGGCTCGCGAGCAGGCTCGCTCCTACAAGTTCGTCCAGGCGCACGACGAACGCGCGCCCTTCCCGTCTTCGATCAGCCCGCGTCCGCGACCAGGCCCAGCGCCTGAACGCCGCGGATAGCGCACTGCTCATCGATATCCGACACATCGCCGCTGATGCCGATGGCGCCGATCACTTCATTGGCCGAATTGCGGATCAGCACGCCACCCGGCGCCGGCACCACGTTGCCCTGCGCCAGCGTATTCACTGCCGCAATGAACGAGGGGCGCTGCTGAGCGTCCGCCGCCAGCACGCGCGACGACTTGCCCAGCGCCACCGCGCCCCACGCCTTGCCGATGGCGATCTGCGGGCGAAGCATGCTCGCGCCATCCTCGCGCTGCAGGCTCAACAGATGCCCGCCAGCGTCCAGCACAGCGATGGTCAGCGGCGCAGTGGACAGCTCGCGGCTGGCGACCAGGGCGTGACGGGTGATGTCCAGTGCGGTTTCCAGGCTCAGGGTGGTCATGAGGTTTTCCTCTTCAAGGGTGATAAGCCGGGTCACGCTGTGCGCACCGATGAATGCTGCACACACGCGTATCAGAAATCTGTACGCAATCTAGTAGCCGAAGGTCTCACCCAAAGCAACTTAAAAGGACAATCTTCATCAATTTTTGTATACATTTTTTCAAACGATAGTTTGACCCTTCGTTCAGGTTTTCTCCGAAAGCAGCGCAGCAGAAGGCTTTCAGCTAAAAATGACCGCTCAGTCCATCGTATACAACCCGTCTTGACCTTCGTCGAATTGCCTGCCTAGAATCGCCTCAACTTTTGTACACAATCAGTATAAGAACCGAGGAACAAAATATGGCCAGAATGAGAGCAATCGAGGCTGCCGTACTCGTCATGCGTCGCGAAGGTGTCGATACCGCCTTCGGCGTACCGGGCGCCGCCATCAACCCCATGTACGCGGCCATGAAGAAACTCGGTGGCATCGATCACGTCCTGGCCCGCCACGTGGAAGGCGCCTCGCACATGGCCGAGGGCTACACCCGCACCAACGCCGGCAACATCGGCGTGTGCATCGGCACCTCCGGCCCCGCCGGCACCGACATGGTCACCGGCCTGTACTCGGCTTCCGCCGACTCCATCCCGATTCTCTGCATCACCGGCCAGGCTCCCCGTGCGCGCATGCACAAGGAAGACTTCCAGGCCGTGGACATCACCAGCATCGTCAAGCCGGTCACCAAGTGGGCGACCACCGTGCTGGAGCCGGGCCAGGTGCCCTACGCCTTCCAGAAGGCCTTCTTCGAAATGCGCAGTGGCCGTCCCGGCCCGGTGCTGATCGACCTGCCGTTCGACGTGCAGATGGCCGAGATCGAATTCGATATCGACGCCTACGAGCCGCTGGCGGTCAACAAGCCCAAGGCCACCCGCGCCCAGGCCGAAAAAGCCCTGGCCCTGCTGAACGACGCCGAGCGTCCGCTGATCTGCGCCGGCGGCGGCATCATCAACG
Source organism: Pseudomonas sp. AU11447 (assembly GCF_001672555.2). NCBI lineage: Bacteria > Pseudomonadati > Pseudomonadota > Gammaproteobacteria > Pseudomonadales > Pseudomonadaceae > Pseudomonas > Pseudomonas sp. AU11447. The sequence goes on from NZ_LZDG02000042.1 coordinate 49,471, forward strand.
CCGACGCATCCGACAAGCTGGTGGAATTCGCCGAGCTGACCGGCGTGCCGGTAGTCCCGACCCTGATGGGCTGGGGCACCATCCCCGACGATCACCCGCTGATGGCCGGCATGTGCGGCCTGCAGACCTCGCACCGCTACGGCAACGCCACCGTGCTGGAATCGGACATGGTGTTCGGCATCGGCAACCGCTGGGCCAACCGCCACACCGGCTCGGTCGACGTCTATACCGCTGGCCGCAAGTTCGTCCACGTGGACATCGAGCCGACCCAGATCGGCCGCGTATTCACCCCGGACCTGGGCATCGTCTCCGACGCCGGCTCCGCCCTGGACGTGTTCCTGGAAGTGGCCCGCGAATGGAAAGCTGCCGGCAAGCTCAAGGACCGCAGCGCCTGGGTCGAATCCTGCCGCGAGCGCAAGCGCACGATGCAGCGCAAGACCCACTTCGACAACGTGCCGGTCAAGCCGCAGCGCGTCTACGAAGAGATGAACGAGTTCTTCGGCAAGGACACCTGCTACGTCAGCACCATCGGTCTGTCGCAGATCGCCGGCGCGCAATTCCTGCACGTGTACAAGCCGCGTCACTGGATCAACTGCGGCCAGGCCGGCCCGCTGGGCTGGACCATTCCGGCAGCGCTGGGCGTGGTCAAGGCCGACCCGAGCCGCCAGGTCGTCGCACTGTCGGGCGACTATGACTTCCAGTTCATGATCGAAGAGCTGGCCGCCGGTGCACAGTTCAACCTGCCGTACATCCACGTGCTGGTGAACAACTCCTACCTGGGCCTGATCCGCCAGGCACAGCGCGGTTTCGAGATCGACTACTGCGTTCAGCTGGCGTTCGAGAACGTCAACGCGCCGGAGCTCAACGGTTATGGCGTCGACCACGTCGCCGTGGTGGAAGGTCTGGGTTGCAAGGCGATCCGTGTATCCGACCCGAACCAGATCGGCGCGGCCTTCGCCCAGGCCCGCGAGCTGATGCAGCAGCACCGTGTACCGGTGGTGGTCGAGGTCATCCTGGAGCGTGTCACCAACATCTCCATGGGCACCGAGATCAACGCGGTCAACGAGTTCGAAGAGCTGGCTCTGAAAGGCGTCGACGCGCCGACTGCCATCTCGCTGCTCGACTGATAGAACCGAACGACTCCTCCCTGCGGGGAGGAGCTGGGGGTGGACATTTCCTGGCGGGGAGTCCCCCACCCCCTGCTCTCTTTAGAAGAAGCCGAGCACCACGCACCACCCGTTCAACAGGAGTGACCCCATGCCCCGTTTCTGCGCCAACCTGTCCATGCTGTTCACCGAGGTGGACTTCCTCGACCGCTTCGACGCCGCCGCACGCGCCGGTTTCAGCGGTGTCGAGTACCTTTTCCCGTATGACGTCGAGGCCGAGGTGATCAAGGCCCGCCTGGACGCCAACAAGCTCGAGCAAGTGCTGTTCAACCTTCCGGCGGGCGATTGGTCGAAAGGCGAGCGCGGCATCGCCTGCCACCCGGACCGCGTCGAGGAATTCCGCGCCGGTGTCGACAAGGCCATCGCCTACGCCAAGGTCCTGGGCAACACCCAGGTCAACTGCCTGGCCGGTATCCGTCCGCAGGGCTACGACTGCGCGACCATCGAGAACACCTTCCTGAACAACCTGGAGTACGCAGCCGGCAAGCTCGAAGCCGCGGGCATCAAGCTGGTCATGGAAATGATCAACACGATCGACATTCCCGGCTTCTACCTGCAAACCACCCGGCAGGCCCAGGACATCCGCGAGAAGGTCGGCAGCGCCAACCTGTTCCTGCAGTACGACATCTACCACATGCAGATCATGGAAGGTGACCTGGCGCGGACCATCGAGAAGAACCTCGCCTCGATCAACCACGTGCAACTGGCCGACAACCCCGGCCGCCACGAGCCGGGCACCGGCGAGATCAACTACCGCTTCCTGTTCGACCACCTGGACCGCGTCGGTTACCGCGGCTGGGTCGGCTGCGAATACAAGCCCAAGACCACCACCGAAGCTGGCCTCGGCTGGCTGAAGAGCCACAACGTCGTGTGACCTGACTCACTTCGTAGGATGGCGTGGAGCGAAGCGATACCCATCAATCCCGGCACCGCTTGGTGATGGGTATCGCAAGCTCCACCCATCCTACGGCCTGCACATCGACTCTCTGGGTACGCAGGAAGTCGAAAGCCCAACAAGAACAACCAGGAGATTTCCTCATGGCCAAAATCGGATTCATCGGCACCGGCATCATGGGCCTGCCCATGGCGCAGAACCTGCAGAAAGCCGGTCACCAGATCTTCGTTTCCACCCACCACGATGCAGCGCCTGCCGCTCTGGTCGAAGCCGGCGCCATCGGCCTGGCCAACCCCAAGGAAGTCGCCCAGGAAGCCGAGTTCATCATCGTGATGGTCCCGGACACCCCGCAGGTCGAAGACGTGCTGTTCCGCAAGGACGGCATCGCCGAGGGTGTGGGCCCGAACAAGGTGGTGATCGACATGAGTTCGATCTCCCCCACCGCCACCAAGACCTTCGCCGAGAAGATCAAGGCCACTGGCGCGCAGTACCTGGACGCCCCGGTTTCCGGCGGTGAAGTCGGTGCCAAGGCCGCGTCCCTGAGCATCATGGTCGGCGGCTGCCCGAACACCTTCGAACGCGCCCTGCCGCTGTTCCAGGCCATGGGCAAGAACATCACCCGCGTCGGCGGCAATGGCGATGGCCAGACCGCCAAGGTGGCCAACCAGATCATCGTCGCCCTGAACATCCAGGCCGTCGCCGAAGCCCTGCTGTTCGCCGCCAAGAATGGCGCGGACCCGGCCAAGGTGCGTGAAGCGCTGATGGGCGGCTTCGCCTCCTCGCGCATCCTCGAAGTGCACGGCGACCGCATGGTCAAGGGCACCTTCGATCCGGGCTTCCGCATCAGCCTGCACCAGAAGGACCTCAACCTGGCCCTGGCCGGCGCGCGCGAACTGGGCCTGAACCTGCCCAACACCGCCAACGCCCAGCAAGTGTTCAGCACCTGCGCGGCCATCGGCGGCAGCAACTGGGACCACTCCGGCCTGATCAAGGGCCTGGAGCACATGGCCAACTTCTCCATCCGCAAGGATTGAGAGGCGGCGGATAAAGCGTTCCGCTTTATGCGCCCTACGAGGAACTCCAACGTAGGGCGCATAACGCCAACGGCGTTATCCGCCAGCAAGAGCAAGGTGACGGGCGAGGTTATGGGAGTGGCGTCGCCCGCCATGCTGCAAAGCGACTCGAACACCCGGCCGGTGGGAATCACGGCCTTGCCGGCCGGGGCGTTCGAATCCATCGCTGAGTCTCCTTTGCCAAGGAGATTGAGCCATGGATACACCACAACAAGAATCACGGGAGCCTGTCATGAGCCTGGACCCACGCGCCTTCCTGCGCGAGCTGTTCGACACCGCTATTGCCGCCGCGCATCCGGCCCAGGTACTGGCGCAGCACCTGCCCACCGATAAAGGTGGCCGCACCATCGTCATCGGCGCCGGCAAGGCCGCCGGGGCCATGGCCGAAGTCGCCGAGCAACACTGGAACGGTCAGGTCGAAGGCCTGGTCGTCGCGCCCTACGGCTACGGCGCGCAGTGCCGCAGCATCGAAGTGGTGGAGGCCTCGCACCCGGTACCGGACGACGCTGGCGAGCGCGTTGCGCGTCGAGTGCTGGAGCTGATCAGTGGCCTGACCGAAAGCGACCGGGTGATCTTCCTGCTCTCCGGCGGCGGCTCTGCCCTGCTCGCCCTGCCGGCCGAAGGCATCAGCCTCGACGACAAGCGCAGCGTGAACAAGGCGCTGCTGAAATCCGGCGCCGCGATCAACGAAATGAACTGCGTGCGCAAGCACCTCTCGGCCATCAAGGGCGGCCGCCTGGCCCGCGCCTGCTGGCCGGCCAGCGTATACACCTACGCGATTTCCGACGTGCCCGGCGACGAGGCCACGGTGATCGCCTCCGGCCCCACGGTGGGCGACCCGACTACCTCGGCCGACGCGCTGGCGATCCTCAAGCGCTACGCCATCGAAGTCCCGGCAAACGTGCGCGCCTGGCTGGAAGACCCGCGTTCGGAAACGGTAAAGCCCGGTGACGAGTGCCTGTCGCGCAGCCACTTCAAGCTGATCGCCACGCCCCAGCATGCCATCGACGCCGTGGCGGCCAAGGCCGAAGCCGCAGGCATCCCCACGCTGATCCTGGGCGACCTGGAAGGTGAGTCCCGCGAAGTGGCCAAGGTCCACGCCGGCATCGCCCGGCAGGTTCGCAAGTACGGCCAGCCGCTGAAGGCGCCGTGCCTGATCCTCTCCGGTGGCGAGACCACCGTGACCGTGCGCGGCAATGGCCGCGGCGGGCGCAACGCCGAGTTTCTCCTCAGCCTCACCGCCGACCTGAAGGGTGAACCGAACATCTGGGCCCTGGCGGGGGACACCGACGGCATCGACGGCATGGAAAGCAACGCCGGTGCCCTGATGAGTCCGTGCAGCTACAGCCGCGCCCTCAAGGCAGGCCTGAATCCGCTGCACGAGCTCGACAACAACAACGGCTACGGCTTCTTCGCCGAACTGGGCGACCTGGTGATCACCAGACCGACCCGCACCAACGTCAACGACTTCCGCGCCATCCTGGTCCTCGAGAACGACAAATGACTCCTGACAAGAAAGTAAAAATCCTCGCGACCCTGGGCCCGGCGATCAAAAGCCGCGACGACATCCGCGCATTGGTGGAAGCCGGCGCCAACCTGTTCCGCCTGAACTTCAGCCACGGCGAGTACAGCGACCACGCCCAGCGTTTCGCCTGGGTTCGTGAAGTGGAAAGTGAGCTGAACTACCCCATCGGCATCCTCATGGACCTGCAAGGGCCGAAGCTGCGCGTGGGCCGTTTCGCTGAGGGCGCGGTGCAGTTGGAGAAGGGCCAGACCTTCACCCTCGACCTCAACGACGCACCGGGCGATGCCCAGCGCGTCATGCTGCCCCACCCGGAAATCATCCAGGCGCTGGAACCGGGCATGAGCCTGCTGCTGGACGATGGCAAGATTCGCCTGCAGGTGCTCAACGCCCACAGCGATGCCATCGAGACCCGCGTGATGAACAGCGGCGAGCTGTCCGACCGCAAGGGCGTCAACGTCCCCGAGGCTGTGCTCAAGCTCAGCCCGCTGACCGCCAAGGACCGCCGAGATCTTACGTTCGGCCTGGAGCTGGGCGTGGACTGGGTGGCGCTGTCCTTCGTGCAGCGTCCCGAAGACATCGAGGAAGCCCGTGCGCTGATCGGCGACAAGGCCTTCCTCATGGCCAAGATCGAGAAGCCTTCGGCGGTGCAGTCCATCGAAGCCATCGCACGCCTGTCCGACGCGATCATGGTCGCCCGTGGCGACCTCGGCGTGGAGATGCCGGCCGAAAGCGTGCCGGGTATCCAGAAGCGCATCATCCAGGTCTGCCGCCAGCTCGGCCGCCCGGTGGTGGTGGCGACGCAGATGCTCGAATCCATGCGCTTCTCTCCGGCGCCGACCCGCGCCGAAGTGACCGACGTCGCCAACGCCGTGAGCGAAGGCGCCGACTGCGTGATGCTCAGTGCCGAGAGCGCCTCGGGCCAGTACCCGCGTGAAGCGGTGGAGATGATGGCGAAGATCATCCGCCAGGTCGAAGCCGAGCCGGACTACCAGGCGACGCTGGAGATCAACCGCCCGGAACCGGATGCCACCGTGTCCGACGCCATCAGCTGCGCGATCCGCCGGATCAGCCGCATCCTGCCGGTAGCGGTGCTGGTGAACTACACCGAGTCCGGTGCCTCGACCCTGCGCGCCTCCCGCGAGCGGCCCAAGGCACCGATTCTCAGCCTCACGCCGCAACTGAAATCCGCCCGCCGCCTGACCGTGGCCTGGGGCGTCCATTCGGTGGTCAACGCGCAACTCGCCCACGTCGACGAGATCTGCTCCACCGCCCTCGACATCGCCCTGGCCCAGCGCATGGCGCGCCGTGGCGACACCGTGGTGATCACCGCCGGCGTGCCCTTCGGCCAGCCGGGCAGCACCAATATGCTGCGGATCGAGACGGTGGCGCCGGCGCTGGAAGTTTGATGCAAGCCTGATAGCCCCTCTCCCCAACCCTCTCCCTGAAGGGAGAGGGGGCAGTTCGGCGCCGCCGGTGACTCCGGTGTTCCGCCTTCTGCCGCTCAAGCCCCCTCTCCCGCTTGCGGGAGAGGGCTGGGGAGAGGGCAACCGAGTTCAGGAGCCACGCCAACGCGCGTGCCTCCGCACCGAGTCACTCCCGGACGGACGGGGCCGGGAATACGGGGCCGCGTCCCCGTCCGTCCGGGTTTGACCTTGCTACTGAGTGCTTCAGCAGCAGAAACATGAGCACCGAATGCTTGTCGGTCCATGGCCCCCACGCAGCAACTCCCAATGCTGGCCATGGAACTTTGAGGCTGTTGGCGGCGATCCCGCCGGCAGCCTCTTTTCTTTTTCCAACCCCGTGGCGCAGCCCCGTATGGCGGCGTCACAGAATGCTCACGCACTGCTCGTCGATGGGGCCTCGATGCCCCACACCTAGCGAAGCGCTGCGGAGCCCCATTTAACCTGCCCTGTACCCACATGCACCTGAATCCCCTCTCCAGGAAACATCCGCTCCGCACCCGGCTGATCGGCTTTGGCCAGATCTACCTGCAGGCTGACGCACGCTTCGGCCTGATCCTGCTGCTGACCATCGCCTGGTCCGCACCGCAGCTGCTGCCCGGCGCCGTGCTGGGCGCCCTGCTCGGCCCGCTCACCGCGCGCTTCGTGCGCGAACCCCAGGCGGACATCGACGCCGGCCTGCACGACTACAACCCGATCCTCATCGGCCTGCTGCTGCCCTTCGTGTTCCAGTGGTCGCTGGGGCTGGTGATGCTGACCATCGCCGCCATCCTCACCTCGGTGGCGGTGCAGGCCGTCCTGTTGCGGCAGTCACGCCAGCGCTTCGGCCTGCCGGCCTATACCTCGGCCTTCGTGCTGCTGGGCTGGGTGTCGGTCGCCTTGGGCAAGGCCCTTGGCTTCGCGCCGGCGGCCGCGACCGCCTGCCTGTCCTGCGGCACGGTGAACGCGTTGCTGGACTCGACGACGCTGGGCTTCGGCGAGGTGATCTTCCTCGGTGAACCGCTCGCCGGCCTGACCATCGCCCTCGGCCTGCTGCTGGCGGATCGTCGTGCCGCGTTCTGGGCGCTGCTCGGCGCCGCGGGCGCCTTGGCCATCGCGCCGCTGTTCGGCCTACCGGCCGCCTCCGCTCAAGCCGGACTGCTTGGGCTGAACGGCGCGCTGGCCGGGATCGCCCTGTCGCTGCGCTTTCGCAGCCCCCTGGCGCCACTGTGCGGCATCCTCCTGGCGGTGCTGCTGCAACCCTGCTTCGCGCTGGTCGGCCTGCCCGCCTTCACCGCGCCCTTCATCCTCGCCTGCTGGCTGGTGATCCTCGGCCAGCGCCTGCTGGATGTGCTGCTGAGCCAGGGAACGGAACGCACTGGGCCGCGTGTATAGTCGGAGCTCTCCACTGGCGACGGACCGCGACCATGCACTTCGTGAAATACCAGGCTCTGGGCAATGACTATCTGGTGTACGCCGGCAAGGCACCCTTTGCCCTGACGCCAGCGCAGATCGGCCGAGTCTGCGACCGCCACCATGGCATCGGCTCTGACGGCATCCTGCTGGCGAATCACAGCGACAGCGCCTTCGGTCTGCGCATCCTCAACCCGGACGGCTCGGAAGCAGAAAAGAGCGGCAATGGCCTGCGCATCTTCTCCCGCTATTTATGGGATTGCGGATTGGTCGCAGACCAGCCGTTCAACATCGTCACCACCGGCGGTACGGTCACCAGCCAGGTATTCGACGAGGGTCGCACCATCGAGGTATCCATGGGCCGCGCCGAGTTCGCCTGTGCAAGGATTCCGGTGCTGATCGATGCCCCCGAGGCGCTGGGCTATCCGCTGGTAATAGACGGCGTCGCTCTGAAGATCAACGCCGTCTCCATGGGCAATCCCCACTGCGTGGTCTTCGTCGAACAGACCAGCCCCGAACTGGCCCGCCGTCTCGGCCCATTGCTGGAGAACCACCCGCTGTTCCCCCGCCGTACCAACGTCCAGTTCGTCCAGTGGCTCGCCCGCGATGCGCTGCGCGTGGAAATCTGGGAGCGCGGTGCCGGCTACACGCTGTCCTCCGGCACCAGCAGTTGTGCGGCGGCTTCGGTGGCACGCCGGCTCGGCCTGTGCGACGAACGGATCGAGCTGCACCTGGCTGGCGGGCTGCTGCACATCCGCATCGACGATGACTTCCAGGTGACCATGCGCGGCGCCGTGCAGCGGGTCGCCGGTATCAACCTGGACCCGGAAGCCTTCGCCGACTTCGGCTGAACTGCCGCTTTTCCCGTCGTGACCGGCATGGATCAATGCCGGCCCGCGAGCCCTCGCCCACACTGCGGCATAACGTCCGCCGAACCGCTCAATCGACGGGTAACCGCGCATTTCCCGGATGCAGGCGGCATAATCCGCCCCCTTCCGCATCCGGCCACGGGTGCGTTCCCCTCATTCACGCAGCGAAAGAAGTCATGACTCTTCCAGCTCCCACTCTCCTGCAGCGACTCAAGGGCACCAGCCTGGTCATGCGGATTTTCATCGGCATGCTGCTGGGCATCGCGCTGGCCTTGGTCTGGCCAGAAGCGGCACGGGCGGTCAGCCTGCTCGGCAACCTGTTCATCTCGGCACTCAAGGCCGTTGCCCCGGTACTGGTCCTGGTGCTGGTGATGTCCTCCATCGCCAACCACAAGCAAGGCCAGCGCACCCACATCCGTCCCATCCTGCTGCTGTACCTCCTGGGCACCTTCTCGGCGGCCCTGGTCGCAGTGGCGGCCAGCTTCGCGTTTCCCTCCACCCTGGTCCTCAAGGCCGTCGCCAGTGCCGACGCAGCCCCGCCCGGCGGTATCGGCGAGGTACTCAACACCCTGCTGTTCAGCATTGCCACCAACCCGGTAAAAGCACTGCTGGAGGCCAACTTCATCGGCATCCTCGGCTGGGCCGTCGGCCTGGGCGTTGCCCTGCGCTACGCCCGTCCGGCAACCCGTGAAATGGTCGAGGACCTGGCCAATGGCGTGACCCTGATCGTGCGCGTAGTCATCGCCTTTGCTCCGCTGGGCATCTTCGGCCTGGTCGCCAGCACGCTGGCGGAGTCGGGCTTCGATGCGCTGCTGGGCTACCTGCGCCTGCTGGCCGTGCTGCTGGGTTGCATGCTGTTCGTCGCCCTGGTGGTCAACCCGCTGATCGTCTTCGCCAAGATCCGCCGCAACCCCTACCCGCTCGTCCTGATGTGCCTGCGCGAGAGCGGCATTACCGCCTTCTTCACCCGCAGCTCGGCAGCCAACATCCCGGTCAACCTGCAACTCTGCCAACGCCTGGGCCTGCACGAGGACACCTACTCGGTATCGATCCCGCTGGGCGCCACCATCAACATGGCCGGCGCCGCCATCACCATCAGCGTGTTGAGCCTTGCGGCCGCCAACACCCTCGGCATCGCCATCGACCTGCCCAGCGCCCTGCTGCTCTGCGTCGTCGCTTCCCTGTGCGCCTGCGGCGCCTCCGGCGTGGCCGGCGGCTCGCTGCTGCTGATCCCGCTGGCCTGCGGCCTGTTCGGCATCTCCAGCGAAGTCGCCATGCAGGTGGTGGCGGTCGGCTTCGTCATCAGCATCCTCCAGGATTCGGCCGAGACCGCGCTGAACTCCTCCACCGACGTGCTGTTCACCGCGGCGGCCTGCCTGGCCGAAGGCGATGTGGACGAGCAGCAGGCGACCGAGCGCGCCTGATCCTCCCGGGCGGGGCGGCACCAGCCGTCCCGCCGCATCTCGGCTAAGGTGACTGAACCCGTTCTGCGGATTCATCCATGGCCGACACCCAAAGCTTTCGCCAGCGCCTCTACATCATCATCTTCGAGTCCGACACAGCAGCCGGGCGGCGCTTCGACAGCGCGCTGCTGATCGTCATCCTGGCCAGCCTGCTGGTGGTGATCCTCGACAGCGTCGACGAGATCAACCATGCCTACGGCGGCCTGCTCAGCGACATCGAATGGGTGATCAACGGGCTGTTCCTGATCGAATACCTGGCGCGCCTGTACTGCTCGCCCAAGCCCCTGCGCTATGCCCTGAGCTTCTACGGGCTGGTCGACCTGCTGGCAGTGCTGCCAGGAGCGATCGCCATCTTCTACCCCGACGCCCAGTACCTGCTGGTAATCCGCATCGTGCGGGTCCTGCGCATCTTTCGCATCCTCAAACTGCGCCAGTACCTGCGCCAGGCGGACTTCCTGCTCACCGCGCTGCGCGGCAGCCGGCAGAAAATCACCGTGTTCTTCCTCTCGGTAATGAGCCTGGTGACGGTGTTCGGCTCACTGATGTACGTGGTCGAAGGTCCCGAGCACGGCTTCACCAGCATTCCGCGAGGGATCTACTGGGCCATCGTCACCCTGACCACCGTGGGCTTCGGCGATATCACTCCGAAGACGCCGCTGGGCCAAGCCATCGCCAGCCTGGTAATGCTCACCGGCTACTCGATCATCGCCGTGCCCACCGGCATCTTCAGCGCCGAGCTGCACAACGCCATGCGTCAGGAACGCCCGCCAGGGCAACTGGACAAGCCCTGCCCGGCCTGCGCCAAGGCCCACCACGAGGCCGAGGCAGCGTTCTGCTCGCGCTGCGGCAACGCGCTGTTCCCACGGGCAGATGGCACCGCCAGGGGCTGACCCTGGCAACCGTTCGTCGCCCATCGCGGCATGAATTCACCCAGGCTCAACCCGTTGCCTGCGCCCCCTTCGTCACAAGCGCCATGGACGGACGCCATGGTGGCGTTCCGCAGTGTCGGTCGCCTTCCAGGCCCCGAGGTGAGCACATGCCCCTTCGACTCCACCCACTGATCCTCGCCATGGCCGGTGCACTGGCCAGCACCTCGCTGCTGGCCGCGCCGCAGGTGGCCGACAGCCGCATCAGCGCGGTGACCGTCTACACCGATCGCGCCATCGTCACCCGCACCGCCACCCTGCAACTGCCCGCCGGCCAGCACGAGATCGCCCTGGAGCAGTTGCCCCTGCGCATCGACGACAACAGCCTGCAGGCCTCGCTCAGCGCCAGCGCCGCCGCGACCCTGCTCGACGTCAGCAGCGCGCCACAGGTATCGCCGCCTTCGCAGGACAATCGCCTGCAACAGCTGGACGCGCAGTTGCGCGACATCGAGCGGCAGGAGCGTGAAATCAGCGACCGCGGCAGCGTGCTGGAAAACCAGAAGCAGTTCCTCGCCGACATCCAGGCCAGCAGCACCAAGCCGGGCAAGAACCAGGCACTGCCGAGCATCGACGAACTGAAGAACCTGCTGCAGATGAGCGAAGGCAACCTGGGCCGCATCCTCGACGAGCAGCGCAAGCTCGACCAGCAGGGCGAGGAACTGCAGCAACGCAAGCAGGAACTGGAGAACCAGCGCAGCCACCTGGCAGGCGACGGCACCCACTACAAGCGGGCCATCCTGCGCGTGGCGCTGGAGAAGCCGGCACAAGTCCAGTTGCAGCTCAGCTACACGCTCTACGATGCCTCCTGGCGCCCGGCCTACGACGCCCGCCTGCGCGACGGCGAAGACAAGATCGAGATGACCTACCAGGGCATAGTCCGGCAGAGCAGCGGCGAGGACTGGACGGACGTCGACCTCACCCTGTCCACCGCTCGCCCCAACCTGGGCAGCAGCGTGCCGGCGCTGTCGCCATGGTTCGTCGACACCTTCGATCCACGCACGGTAATGGCCGCGCGCCCCGCTCCAGCACCGGCCGCGCCCATGATGGCGATGGAAGCGAAGAAAGCCCAGCGCTTCGCCGCCGACGAGATGGCCGTGGCCGGCTCGCTGGAAGAGATGCCCGTCGCGGTCGCCGAAGTCAGCGGTGCCACCACCAGCGCTTCCTTCCATATCCCGACCCGCGCCACGCTCAACAGCGATGGCAGCTCGCAGAAGGTTTCCATCGCCCAGTTCAAACTGCCGGCAACCTTCCGCTACCTGGCCACACCGTCGCTGCGCGAAGCCGCGTACCTGCAGGCCGATACCCGCAATGCCAGCGACTACCCGCTGTTGCCCGGGACCCTCAACACCTACCTGGGCAATACCTTCGTCGCCAGCGGCCAGTTGCGCGCGGTGATGCCGGGCGAGACCTTCGAGCTGGCCCTGGGCGGCGACGAGGCGATGTCGATCAAGCGCAAGCTGGTCAACCGCTACACCGACTACACCGGCCTCACCGGCGGCCGCAAGCGCGTCACCTACGAGTTCCGCATCGACGCGCAGAACAACCACAAGACCGAGCAGCGCCTGCAGTTCAAGGACCAGCTGCCGGTCTCGCGCAACGAGCAGATCAAGGTCGCCCTGCTGGAGCCCGAAGGCCAGGAGGCCAGGCGCGAAGACGATGGCAAGCTGCTGTGGGACTGGCAGCTGAAACCGGGCGAGAAACGCAGTACCACCCTCAAGTTCAGCGTCGAGTATCCCAAGGAGCTGGAAGTCAGCGGGCTGGAATGACGACTGCCGGAGCAGCCCTTGCCCGGTCGGCCTGCTAGGCTGCCGGGCAACTTTCCTCTGCGTGGCATGCGCAACAGCGCGGCGCGGGAAACGGCTCGCCGCATAAGCAAATAGCCTTTAAGTATTTAATTGCCATATAACCTGTCGGCATAATCGACGCCCAACAACACTGCCAAAAGGAACTGCTCGTGAAACGTCTGTTCAGCGCCTCGCTGCTGGCCGCCGGCCTTGCCCTGGCCTCCGCCGCCCAGGCCGCCCAGCCCCTGCTCAACGTCTCCTACGACGTGATGCGTGACTTCTACAAGGACTACAACGCCGCCTTCCAGAAACACTGGCAGGCCGAAAAAGGCGAGAAGATCACCATCCAGATGTCCCACGGCGGTTCCAGCAAACAGGCCCGCGCCGTGATCGACGGCCTGCCGGCCGACGTCATCACCATGAACCAGGCCACCGACATCGACGCCCTGGCCGACAATGGCGGCCTGGTGCCGAAGGACTGGGCGACCCGCCTGCCGAACAACAGCGCGCCTTTCACCTCCGCCACTGTGTTCATCGTGCGCAAGGGCAACCCGAAGGGCCTGAAGGACTGGGACGACCTGGTGAAGCCGGGTATCCAGGTCGTGGTGCCGAACCCGAAGACCTCGGGCAACGGCCGCTACACCTACCTCTCCGCCTGGGGCTACGCGCAGAAGCACGGCGCCGATGAAGCCAAGGCCAAGGAATTCGTCGCCCAGCTGTTCAAGAACGTCCCGGTGCTGGACACCGGCGGCCGCGCTGCGACCACCACCTTCATGCAGAACCAGATCGGCGACGTACTGGTGACCTTCGAAAACGAAGCCGAGATGATCGCCCGCGAGTTCGGCCGTGGCGGCTTCGAAGTGGTCTACCCGAGCGTCTCCGCCGAAGCCGAGCCGCCGGTGGTGGTGGTCGACAAGGTGGTCGACAAGAAAGGCACCCGTGCCGAAGCCGAGGCCTACCTGAAGTACCTGTGGTCCGACGAAGGCCAGACCATCGCGGCGAACAACTACCTGCGCCCGCGCAACCCGGAAGTGCTGGCCAAGTTCTCCGACCGCTTCCCGAAGGTGGATTTCTTCTCCGTGGTGAAGACCTTCGGCGACTGGCGCACCGTGCAGAAGACCCACTTCGCCGACGGCGGCGTGTTCGACCAGATCTATACCCCGAACTGATTCGCCGGTACGAGAAAGACAAAAGCCGGAGCTGCCCAGCAGCTCCGGCTTTTTTCATGGCACGGCATCAACTTGTAGGAGCGAGCTTGCTCGCGAAGCCGCCCAACACCAGAGCGGCCGGAAAGCTCGTTCGCGAGCAAGAACCAGGCGTCCCCCTCGCTCCTGCAGGGAGCGCCCAGCCACCGAGCACCGCTGGTTAGCGCTCCCCCTTCCAACCGACCTCGCGCAATGCCGCCAGCAGACGCTCCCCGCTCAAGGCCGGCACCAGTACGCCGTCATCGGTGCGCATGTCCTTGCCGGCCAGCAGCACATTGACGATGGCCTCCTCCACCGCCTCCGCCGCGGCGGCGAACAGTGGCGAGATATGGTCGTTGTTGACCATCTCCAGCGCCGTGGCGAACGGCAGGTTCTTGCGCCCGTAGTCCGCCGGCGGCAGGTCGCGGTTGCCGGTGGCGAAGGCAAGGAAGATGTCGCCGCTGGAATCGTCGGTCCCGCCACCAGTCCGGGCGATCCCCAGCGAGGCGCGTTGCGCCAGGCGCTGGCACTGGTGCGGCAGCAACGGCGAATCGGTGGCCAGGATCACCACGATGGAGCCCATGCCCGGCGTGCCCTGTTCGGCAAAAGGCGACGGCAGGTCGCCCAGGTGGCGGCCGACCGGGTAGCCGTCCACCCGCAGCTCACGGCGCTGGCCATGGTTGGCCTGCACCAGTGCGCCCACGGTCCAGCCACCCTGCTCTGCCGGCAGCTTGCGCGAGGCCGTGCCGATACCACCCTTGAACTCGTGGCAGATCATCCCCGTGCCGCCACCCACCGGACCTTCCCGCACCGGGCCGGACTCGGCCGCGGCCAACGCCTCGCACACCTGCTCGGCGCCCACATGCTGGCCCCAGATGTCGTTGAGCAGCCCATCGTAGGTTTCCATCACCACCGGCATGCACCAGTAGATGGACGGGTCGGCCAACTCGGCATGCTCGGCGGCGATCAGCGCATCGCGCACCACGCCCACGCTGTGGGTATTGGTGATGGCGATGGGCGTGGTCAGCAGGCCCGCCTCGCGAATCCACTCCAGCCCCGTGGCGTCGCCATTGCCGTTGAGCACATGGCAGCCGGCAAAACAGGGTTGCTGGCGTGCCGCCCCCTCGCGCGGCTGGACCACCGTGACCCCGGTGCGTACGGCGCGACCATCGCGCTCGCCGATCAGGGTGCTGTGGCCGACGCGGATGCCGGGAACGTCGGTGATGGCGTTGAACTCGCCGGGCGTGCCCAGGCCGAGGGTGATGCCGAGTTGACGAGCGCGCATGCTGTCTCCTTGGTTGTCGAGCAGGGTTTCAGAGCTTCTGGAAAGCCGGGCTGAGCTTGCCGTAGGTGCTGTAGAGAATCACCGACACGGCCAGTATCCCGACAATGATCATGATGTCCCGCGAGGAAGCGTCCATCAGCAGGTTGAGCAACAGGTAGCCGGCGCCGACCACGGCCAGCATCGCCGGCAACGGCCACAGCGGCATGCGGTACGGGTGCTCGCGGTCGCGGCGCAGCACGCGGCTGAACAGCGCGCAGAGCGCCACCACCAGGTAGACCATCACCAGCAGCAGCACGGTGAAGGAGGTCAGCTCCTCCAGGTTCGAGCTGAAGCTCAGCGCCGCCGAGGGCACGCCAAGGAACAGCGTGGCGATCCACGGCGACTCCCAGCGCGGATGGATGCGGGTGAAGGCGCGGTTCATCAGCGGCGTCCACAGCTCGTCACGGCCGCTGCTGAAGATCACCCGGCCGACCTGGATGACGATGGCGACGATGGCGTTGAACACCGAGAGGAAGATGCCGGCGCTGACCAGCCGCGACAGCGTTTCGTTGCCGTGGGCGGTGAGCAGGTAACCCACCGGGTCGGGACTGGCGATCATGTCCTGCAGCGAAGGCGCGCCCAGCAGCAGCGCGGTCAGCGGGACGATCTCGATCGCCACCACCAGCACCAGCGACCAGATCACCGCGCGGTGCACATTGCGCCCGCCGCACTTCATGTCTTCGGCCAGCAGCACCGCGCCGCCAAAGCCGTTGTAGGAGAACAGCGCGGTACCCACGGCGCCAATCACCAGCGCCCAGGGCGCGGCGGCCAGTATCCCGCCGTCGATGTGCTGCGGCTGCACCAGTACGCTCACCGGCTGGCTGACATGGCCGAAGCCGAGCACCACGATCACCAGCAGCGCCGCTACTTCGCAGAGCAGGAACACGCCGGTGATCCAGGCGTTCACGCGGATATTCAGGATGCCCAGCACGTAGCTGGCGGCGACTATCACCAGGGCCACGGTCTGGGTGTCGAAGTTCGTCCCCAGGGCGTTGTTGAGGTAGGTCGCCGCGCCCGTCGCCAGTACCGGCGGGATGAACAGCAGCGAGACGAGCACGGTAAGGAAGGTGGCGTAGCCGGCGAGCCCGCCGAACACGCGCTTGGCGTAGACATACTCGCCGCCGGCGGAACTGTGGGCCCGGCCCAGCTCGGCATAACACCAGGCGAACATCAGGGCCAGGAACCCGGCGAAGACGAACGCCAGGAAGGCCCCGCTGCCGGCCTGCTGGATGGCGAAGGGAGCGATGACGAAAACGGAGCTGGCGGGGGTGACCGCCGAGACGGTGATGGCGACTACGTCGAGCACGCCCAGGCTGGGCTTGAGCGCGCTCGCTGGCGCAGGGGAAGCGCTCATATCGTTGTTTCCTCGTGTTGTTATTGGTGGCTGAGGCAGGAACGAAGACCTTGATGCGCCCTCTGAGCGGGGCGCTGCGTGGGGTGCAGTCTGGGCATGGCGAGGGGGCCGGCCAATCACCATTTGGGGTTACGCCCCCTTGACGGCGACGGGTTAAAAGGAGGAAACCGTGGGCCGACTCTTCCGCCCCTCTCAGAGAATCCCCTCGGATGCACAACCTGTTCCGCGAAGTCGGCATGCACGCCAACCTCGGCCGCGCCATCGAGCAGATCGGCCAGCCGCGCTTCTGGAAGCAACTGGTCCTGCTGCTGCACCAGTGGTTGCCGTTCGATAACGCCCTGGCGATGTTCTACCCGGCCAGCGGCACTCCGGTGGCGCTGGAGGAATACGATGCCGAGCCCACCGCCGGCCCGGCCGCCATGGCCATCTACCTGGACGGCCTCTACCAGCTCGACCCGTTCTACCAGGCCTGCCGCGAGGGCGTGCCCAACGGGTTGTACCGGCTGGAGGAAATCGCCCCGGACCAGTTCCGCCAGAGCGAGTACTTCCTCAGCTACTTCCACGACAACGTGCTGGAGGACGAGGTGCAGTTCATCCTGCAGCTGCCCGGCCAGGGCGCGCTGTCGCTGTCATTGGGTATGCGCCGGCTGTTCGATGGCGAGCAGACCGGCCTGCTGGCGATGCTCTGCCCCTGGGTGCTGGCCTTGATGCAGCAGCACTGGCAGCAACGCAGCCAGCGCCTGCTGCCGGGCGCCAGTGACGGCGTGGCAGTGCAGGTACGTGACGCCCTGAGCCACTTCGGCGCCGGCGTGCTGTCCGAGCGCGAGCTGGAGATCGCGCGGCTGATCCTCAGGGGTTACTCCTCCAAGGCCATGGCCGAGCGCCTGGCGATCTCCCCGGAGACCATCAAGGTCCACCGCCGCCACCTCTACAACAAGCTCGACATTTCCTCGCAGCCGGAGCTGTTCTCACTGTTCCTGCAGTCGCTGGGGCACGATCCGCAGAACCCCTGAGCGAACCTTGAACACCAGCCGCCATCCGCGCGGCTGATGCCGCACCATTCGCGCGCGCCGGGACACACCGCTGGCGCTGCACGGACACTACCGCGTGCCCGCCAGGCTTCTAGACTGGATCGGTGCCATCCAGACACGCCACGACAATCACAAGAGAGCACAGCCTGATGAACGCACGCGCCAACTTCACCCACATGGAAGACGGCACCGCCGAGGACTGGGCGATCATCGCCAAGGACTTCGGCCAGTACGCCGCGCTTCTGCCCGACCGGATCATGACCCACCTGCGCCTGCTCGACGGCGACTTCGGCGGCTTCCCGGTAGACCGCCTGACCCACTCGCTGCAGACCGCCACCCTGGCCCACCGCGACGGTCGCGACGAGGAGTACGTGGTCTGCGCCCTGCTCCACGACATCGGCGACACCCTCGGCTCGTTCAACCACGCCGACATCGCCGCGGCCATCCTCAAGCCCTTCGTCAGCGAAGAAAACCTGTGGATGATCGAGAAGCACGCGATCTTCCAGGGCTATTACTTCTTCCATCACCTGGGCCTGGACCGGCACCTGCGCGAGCAGTTCAAGGACCACCCGCAGTTCGAGCGGACCATCGAATTCTGCGCGCGGTACGACGCCGCCGCCTTCGATCCGGACGCTGAGGTACTGCCCCTGGAGTACTTCGAACCCATGCTGCGCCGGGTCTTCGCCCAGCCGCGCCGCTCGATCTACCAGAAGCCCGACGGCAGCATGGCCTGAGGGTCCCGAAGCGACCGGCGGTCCGCGACGAGCAGTCGCTAGCCGCCGCTGGCTCCGGGGTAGCGCATGGAATAAGATTCCCAAAATTCAGACGCGTAATTGGCCACAAGCCCACACGCATTAGGGAAGTTTCCTGCGCATGAAGCCTAACGTTCTCGAGCGATCCAGTAGTCCGCTCCCCCCCACCCCTCTGCGCGAATACCATTCCCGCGTGCTGGCCTATATCGCCATCGCCGCGACCATCACCGCCGGCACCTTCGCCAAGTACTTCGGCTACGAGATCCTCTGGATGATCCCGTACGCCCTGCTCTACCCGCACCTGGCCCAGCAGGTCAGCCGCCGCTTCAAGCGCGACAACCCACAGCGTACCCGCCTGGTGCTGCTGTTCATCGACGCCCTGCACGCCGGTATCGCCACCACGCTGCTGGGTTTCTCCGAGGTACCCAGCCTGATGCTGGTGCTGATCCTTTCCTTCTCGGCGCTGATCATCGGCGGCCTGCGCTCGCTGGGGCTGGCGCTGCTGGTGGGGCTGAGTGCCTCGGTGCTGTCTGCCGCGCTGATCACTCCGGGCTACAAGGGCGCGACCCCCGCCATCGTTTCGCTGGTCAGCGTGCTGTTCTCGACCCTGTACATCTGCATCACCGCCTTCTTCGTGCACCAGCAGGGCCTGCGCCTGGCCCAGGCCCGCTCGGACATCACCCTGGAGCAGGAAAAGGCCGCGCGCCTGGCCAGCAACCTGGCCAAATACCTGTCGCCGCAGGTCTGGGAATCGATCTTCAGCGGCAAGCGCACGGTGCGCCTGGAAACCCAGCGCAAGAAGCTCACGGTGTTCTTCTCCGACATCAAGGGCTTCACCGAGCTGTCCGAGGAACTGGAAGCCGAAGCCCTCACCGACATGCTCAACAACTACCTCAACGAGATGTCGAAGATTGCCCTGAAGTACGGCGGCACCATCGACAAGTTCGTCGGCGACTGCGTGATGGTGTTCTTCGGCGACCCGGCCACCCAGGGTGCGAAGAAAGACGCCGTGGCCGCCGTGTCCATGGCGGTGGCCATGCGCAAGCACATGAAGGTCATGCGCCAGCAGTGGCGCGCCCAGGGCATCACCAAGCCGCTGGAAGTGCGCATGGGCCTGAACACTGGCTACTGCACCGTAGGCAACTTCGGCGCCGACACGCGCATGGACTACACCATCATCGGCCGCGAAGTGAACCTCGCCAGCCGCCTGGAAAGCGCGGCCGAAGCCGGCGAGATCCTCATCAGCCACGAGACCTACTCGCTGGTGAAGGACGTGCTGATGTGCCGCGACAAGGGGCAGATCGCCGTGAAGGGCTTCAGCAAGCCGGTGCAGATCTACCAGGTTGTCGACTTCCGCCGCGACCTGGGCTCCAACCCCAGCTTCGTCGAGCATGAGGTGCCAGGCTTCTCCATGTACCTGGACACCAACAACGTGCAGAACTACGACAAGGAACGGGTCATCCAGGCGCTGCAGCAGGCGGCGGAGAAGCTCAAGGACAAGATCATTCTCTGATTCCTTTCCGCTTCTTCAACGCATGCTTCTGCGTGCGCCTTTCTCGTTGATGCACACCCTCCCCGCTGGCGGCCGGCCAATCGCGGGCGGAGTCCGTTCCCATGCGCGCCGGGCGCTCCCTGGAATGTTGCAAGGCTGACGACGCCCCGTCCTGGCTGCACACGCCCGCAGCCACTGTAGGAGCGCCCCCACCAACCACCCGCCCATAAAAAAGCCCGCTCAATCGAGCGGGCTGGAAAGGCTCCGGTGCTTCACGTTCACCGGGCCGAATTGCTCTTTGAAAAGCGCGTCAGGACGGCTGCAGCTCCGCGGAGTTGCCCGGGCCAGCAGCCAGCTCGGCAGACAGGGTCTTCTCATCCAGCTGCTTGCACCACTTGGCAACCACGATGGTGGCCACGCCATTGCCGACCAGGTTGGTCAGCGCGCGGGCTTCGGACATGAAGCGGTCGATACCCAGGATCAGCGCCAGGCCCGCGACCGGCAGGTGGCCGACGGCGGACAGAGTGGCAGCCAGCACGATGAAGCCCGAACCGGTGACACCGGCGGCGCCCTTGGAGGCGATCAGCAGCACGACCAGCAGGGTCAGCTGGTGGGTGATGTCCATCGGGGTATCGGTGGCCTGGGCGATGAACACGGCGGCCATGGTCAGGTAGATCGAGGTGCCGTCGAGGTTGAACGAGTAGCCGGTCGGGATCACCAGGCCGACGACGCTCTTGTCGGCGCCCAGTTTCTCCATCTTGGCGATCATGCGCGGCAGGGCCGATTCGGAGGACGAGGTGCCCAGTACGATCAGCAGTTCTTCGCGGATGTAGGAGATGAAGCGCAGGATGCTGAAACCGTGGGCGCGGGCGATGCCGCCCAGCACGATCAGCACGAACAGCAGGCAGGTGATGTAGAAGCACAGCATCAGCTGGCCCAGTTGCACCAGCGAGCCGAGGCCGTAGGCACCGATGGTGAAGGCCATGGCACCGAAGGCACCGATGGGCGCGACCTTCATGATCACGTTGATGATGTTGAACATCACGTGGGTGATGCGATCGATGAACTCGAACACCGGCTTGCCGTAGTCACCCAGGCGGTGCAGCGCGTAGCCGAACAGCACGGAGAAGAACAGCACCTGGAGGATGTCACCGTTGGCGAAGGCGCCGACCACGGTGCTCGGGATGACGTTCATGAAGAAGTCGATGGTGCTCTGCTTCTCGCCCGAAGCGATGAAGCCGGTCAGCGCCGCGTTCTTGTTCATTTCGGCGGTCAGCGTGGCGACGTCGGCGTGCATGCCGGCGCCCGGCTGGACGACGTTGACCACGACCAGGCCGATGATCAGCGCGATGGTCGAAACGATTTCGAAGTACAGCAGCGCCATGCCACCCGTCTTCCCCACTGCCTTCATGCTCTGCATGCCGGCAATACCGGTAACCACGGTGCAGAAGATGATCGGCGCGATGGCCATCTTGATCAGTTTGACGAAGCCATCGCCCAGCGGCTTCATCAGTTTGGCGGTGTCGGGGTAGAAGTGGCCGAGTGCGATACCGATGGCGATGGCGATCAGTACCTGCACATACAGGCTTTTGTAGAAGGGTTGCTTGGTCATGGCAGCTCTGTCCTCTGGGCCTGCGCTCCAGGGGAGGCGCAAGACCGAACGCGTTATCTCCCTGCAATGGGAGAATTTGTTTTCAGGGCATGCCAGACGGCAGGCCTTGCTCGCCTATCGCAAGTGCTGTGCCAGACCTTTAAAAAATATGTAACCCCTTTAAATTCAACGACTTCCGTAAAACGTCAGGGCACGGAAGGCGCCGAATCTGGCGGAAACCCGCCTCCTCGCTGGCGGGTTTCCCGCCCTCTGGCGGGTATCCGCCACGGCCTTCGTACCGTAGATTGTAGAACTCCGATCAGGTTCGATCGGGTTTGCCGCACTGTTCTTTCGGACATGCGGACAGAACAACAAGGACCGCTCATGCGTGAACGCACCATTGCCAGCCATTTCGTCCGCGCCGCCGTCCAAGGCGCCCAGCGCAAGGGGCTCGACGTCCAGGCGCTGCTGCGCGACGCCGGCATCGTCCCGGCCATCCTCGAGGAACCTCGCGCACGGATCGATCCCGAGCAGTTCAGCCGCCTGATGCAGATCCTCTGGGAAGCGCTGGACGACGAATACATGGGCTTCGGCAGCCTGCCGAGCAAGCGCGGCACCTTCGCCATGATGTGCAACGCGATCATCCACTGCCGCACGCTGGAGAAGGCGCTGGGCCGCGGTTCGCTGTTCTACGGGTTGTTTCCCGAGGCGCCGCGGATCGAGCTGGTGCGCGACGGTGACCGCGCCCGGCTGACCCTGGACGAGACCCACCTGCGCGACCCGGACCACTTCCTCACCGAGAGCCTGCTGCTGATCTGGCACCGCCTGGCCAGTTGGCTGATCGGCCAGCGCATCCGCCTGGAGGAAGCCACCTTCAGCTACCCGCCGCCCGAGCACCAGGCCGAGTACGACCTGCTGTTCCCCTGCCCTCGCCGCTTCGCCGCCGGCAGCACCAGCCTGCTGTTGCAGGCACGCTACCTGGACATGCCGCTGCTGCAGGACGAGCGCACGCTCAAGCACTTCCTCAAGGATTCACCCGCCGACCTGCTGGCCCGCCCTGACGGCGGCGACAGCCTGACCAGCCAGATCCGCCGCCTGCTCGGCCGCGACTGCCGTCGCTGGCCGGACCTGGAGCAGGTCGCCGCACAACTGCACATGAGCCCGCAGACCCTGCGCCGCCATCTGCGGGAAGAAGGGCCGAACTTCCAGGAATTGAAGGACCAGCTGCGCCGCGACCTGGCGATCTACTACCTGGGCCGCGACGAGCACTCCATCCAGGACATCGCCGACCAGCTCGGCTTCTCCGAGCCATCGGCGTTCCACCGGGCATTCAAGAAATGGACGGGGCTGACGCCGGGGGCGTATCGGGCGCAACACTCCGAATGAACAGGTAATGCCATGAGCACGACGCCCGTCGCCACACCTCTTGCCGATGCCGAGGAAAAAGCCATCCAGCTCAGGCAAGCAAACTAGACCGCAGGGCGCATAACCCGGAACGGGTTATGCGCCAATTGCCTCGCGGCGGATAACGCTGGCGCGTTATCCGCCCTACGACCTAAAACGAGGCTCCGGTACGTGGGCGTTCGCGAGCAAGCTCGCTCCTACGAAGAGCGGGCCCTGCATAGCGGTCTTCGGCAGCACAGGTCGACCGGCTTTTCTGTAGGAGCGAGCTTGCTCGCGAACTTGATCCCCGCCGACTCTCGATCAACCCGGCAGGCGAATGCGGAAGCAAGCGCCGCCCAGCGCGGAATCCTCCAGCGCCAGCTCGCCGTCGTAGCTGTCGATGATGTCCTTGACCACTGCCGTGCCGATACCCTGGCCGGGGTGCTGGGTATCCAGGCGCTCGCCGCGCTTGAGGATGCGCTCACGCTGGCTGGCGGGAACACCGGGGCCGTCGTCCTCGATGATCAGTTCGAACATCCGGCCCTCCTTGCGCGCGCTGACCTTCACCGTGGTCAGGCACAGGCGATAGGCGTTCTCCAGCAGGTTGCCGAGCATCTCCAGCAGCGCGCCTTTTTCCAGTGGCAGGGAAAAGCCCGGCGGGATATCCCGCGCAAGTTTCACCCGCTTGTCGCGGTAGACCTTCTCCAGCGCGCCGCCGATGGTGTCCAGCAGCGGATCGAGGGCCGCGCGGTGGCGAATCAGGCCGCTCTTGCGCAGGGTCGCGCGCTGCAACTGGTAGCCGATCTGCTGGCTCATGCGCTCGATCTGGGTCTGCAGCACCTGCATCTGCTCGCGGTTCTGCGGCTGGTCGGCGAGGGTTTCGCTGACGCCCTGCAGCACCGCCAGCGGAGTCTTCAGGCTGTGGGCGAGGTCGCCCAGGGAATTGCGATAGCGCTCGCGCTGGGCGCGCTCGCTTTCCAGCAGGCGGTTGACCGAGTCAGTCAGGCGCAGCATCTCGGCTGGATGGTCATCGCTCAGGCGTTCGCGATCACCGGCCTCGATCTGGTCCAGCTCCGAGCGCAGCCCGCGCATGGAGCGAAAGCCCCAGCCCAGGCCGAGCCAGAGCAGGCCCAGCAGCAACAGAAGCGCGCCGCCGAGCCAAAGGTAGAGCTGGTCGCGGAAGCCACTGACCAGTTCGCGGAATTCGCTCTCCGGCTGCATGGTGACGATGCTGTACGCAGCACGCTTGCCGCCGAGCAGGTCAATCTCCACGTCGTAGACGAAGAACTCCTGGCCAGAGGCATCGCGGATGCGGGTGAACTCGTCGATCATGCCATCGTACTTGGGTGAGTAGTCGACGCTTTCGTCCTGGGCCGAGGTGGAGCGCCACACCAGCTTGCCGGACTGGTCATAGATGAAGCCCAGCAACTTGGATTCGGGAAGGTTGAAGTCCTCCACCGGCAGGTGGTCGGGCATGCTCAGGACTTCGCCTTCGATACGCGCCGAGGACACCAGGGTCGCCACGTCCGCCGCCAGGCGTTGCTGGATGGCATTCTCCAGGGCAATGCTGAATGCCCGCTGGAGTGCCGGCAGCAACGCGGCCATGAACAGCACGGCGAGAATCGCCGCACCGATCATCAGGCGCAGGCGCAGCGAGCGGATCATTTACACAGCTCGTTGAAGATGTAGCCCTGGCCGCGCACGGTATCGATCGGTTTGAAGCCCGCTGCGCTCTCCAGCTTGCGGCGCAGGCGCCCGACCAGTACCTCGATGACGTTCGGGTCGCGCTCGTCGTCGTCCGGGTAGAGCTGCTCGATCAGGCGCTCCTTGGCAACCACCTGCTGATGATGGCGCATGAGGTATTCGAGGATGCGGTACTCGAAGGCAGTCAGCTGCAGCGACTCACCGTTGACCAGCGCCTGCTTGCGGTTGATGTCCAGCAGCAGCGGGCCGGCCTCGATGCTCGACTGGGCGAAGCCGCTGGAGCGGCGCAGCAATGCGTTCAGGCGGGCCTCCAGTTCTTCGAACTGGAAGGGCTTGACCACGTAGTCGTCGGCGCCGGCGGCCAGGCCTTCGACCTTGTCCTGCCAGTTGCCGCGAGCGGTGAGGATGAGAATGGGGAAGGTCTTGCCCTGGCTGCGGAATTCGCGGATCAGGTCCAGGCCGCTCATGCCCGGCAACCCGAGGTCGATCATCGCCAGGTCGTGATGGTATTCGGCGGCGCGGTACAGCGCCTCTTCGGCATTGGCGACGGCATCGACCACGTGGCCTTGCTCGCCAAGCCGGGTGTACAGGTGATGGCGCAACAGCGCCTCGTCTTCCACCACCAGCAGTTTCATGCGCGTGCTCCCTGAGTCAGGCAACCGGGCCACGCGGGGCCCGGTTGCGGTACCGGTCAGAACTTGTAGTTGGCGCCCAGGTAGAACTGGGAGCTGCTGTGCAGGTCAAGGGATCCCACCTTGCTGCCACCGTGCGGGCTCATCTCGGTACTCGCGTTGGTACGCAGGTAACGGTAGCCGCCTTCTACGGATGCGTTCTTGCCGAGTTCCTGGAGGATACCGGCTTGGGCGCCGATGGCGTAACCCACATCGCTGTCGCGGCTGTAGCCCTTGGAGTCCTGCTCCAGCTTGACCAGGCCGGCGGTGCCGCCGCCGAACAGCTTGGTGCCCTGGTCGCCCAGCGGCAGGAAGGCGTCGTAGCTGCCGAGCAGGTTCTGCTGGCGCAGCTTCAGGCCGTTCTCGGTATCGGAGACGTTTTCGTAGGTGACGTAGTAGCGGCCCTGCTCCATCTGCTGGCCGGCGCGCACGCCCCAGGTGCCGCTGTTGTTGATCACGCTGTCGAACTTCGGGTTGCCGAGGTTGCGGTTCAGCGCATCGGATTTCTGGATGTTGTTGCTGGTTTCGCCCCAGGTCATGCCGACGAAGGTGTCGGCGGCGTTGGCGGCAGTAGCGGCGACACTGGCACCGAGGATGGCGCTGGCGAGGGCGATTTTCTTCAGAGTTTTCATGGGGATTCTCCCGTCAGAGGTCAGTAGTGTGTTGACGGGGAGAAGGTTACGAGGAGGGCTCTGAACGAAACCTGTCAGGGCGCTGAACCATCGCTGAACGAAAGCGCTGTATGAAAAAAGAATAACGCTCGTAGGCTTTTGCCCACACACAGCGCAGGGACTAGGCTCATTCCCAGTCGTTGGCGGGAGGCTGACCAAATGACTGAAGAGACCGGACCCGGCACGGATAAAGGCAAGGAAACCCGGCTGTTCCTGTTCCTCGTGATCTGCCTGTTCCCTCTGCTCTCCATCGCCATCGTCGGTGGCTATGGCTTTATCGTGTGGATGTACCAACTAGTGGTGGGGCCCCCCGGCCCGCCGTCCTAGGGGCGCCATGATGCTCGCCCGACGCGCCTTGCTGCGGCGCCTGGGCGGTGCGCCAGAAGTACGTCGCCCGCCATGGACAGCCACAGCCACAGCCACAGCCAGCGAATTTCTCGAAGGCTGCACACGCTGCAATGCCTGCGTCGACGCTTGCCCCGAGCAAGTGTTGCGCATCGGCGACGGCGGCTATCCGCAGCTGGACTTCACCAACGCCGGCTGCAGCCTGTGCGGTGCCTGCGCGCGCGCCTGCGAAGCCGAGGTGTTCGACCTGAACCGCGAGGCGTTTCCCTGGCGCGCGCAGATCGACGACCACTGCCTGGCCCGCGCCGGCATCCACTGCCGCAGCTGCGACGATGCCTGCGAACCACGCGCCATCCGCTTCCGCCCACAACTCGGCGGCCCCTCCCTGCCTACCCTCGACCCGACCCTGTGCATCGGCTGCGGCGCCTGCGTCTCGCCCTGCCCCGGCAACGCCATCCACCTGAACCGTGAGGCCCACCATGCCTGAGACCCAGATGCCCGAGAGCATCCAGATCGCCAGCCTGATCGTGCACACGCGCCCCGAGCTGCTCGAGGCGGTGAAGGCCAACCTGCTGCGCCTGCCGAACCTGGAAGTCCATCAGCAGAGCGCCCAGGGAAAGCTGGTCGTGCTGCTCGAAGCCGAGCATGAGGCGAGCATCCTCGACAACCTCAATGCCATCCAGAACCTGCCCGGCGTTCTCAACGCGGTGCTGATCTACCACGAGGTCGTCGAGTCGCCGGAAGCCCTGCAGAGAGAACCCCAACCCGAGCTGGCCCAGGCCGGAGGTGCAAGATGAACCTGACCCGCCGCCAGTTCGCCAAGGCGAACGCCGCCGCCATTGCCGCGGCCGCTGCCGGCCTACCGATCCTGAGCTCCGCCAGCAACCTGGTCACCGAGGCGGACATGACCCGCCTGGACTGGAACAAGGCGCCGTGCCGCTTCTGCGGCACCGGCTGCAGCGTGATGGTCGCCACCCGCGACAACAAGGTGGTCGCCACCCACGGCGACATCAAGGCCGAGGTCAACCGCGGGATCAACTGCGTGAAGGGCTACTTCCTGTCCAAGATCATGTACGGCAGCGATCGCCTGACCCGGCCGCTGCTGCGCATGAAGGACGGCAAGTTCGACAAGCAGGGCGAGTTCCAGCCGATCAGCTGGGACGCCGCCTTCGACATCATGGCCGAGAAGTTCAAGGCCGCGCTCAAGGCCAAGGGCCCCACCTCGGTGGGCATGTTCGGCTCCGGGCAATGGACGGTCTGGGAAGGCTACGCCGCCAACAAGCTGTTCAAGGCCGGCCTGCGCAGCAACAACATCGACCCCAACGCGCGGCACTGCATGGCCTCGGCGGTAATGGGCTTCATGCGCAGCTTCGGCATGGACGAGCCGATGGGCTGCTACGACGACATCGAGGCCACCGATACCTTCGTGCTCTGGGGCTCGAACATGGCCGAGATGCACCCGGTGCTCTGGTCGCGGGTCACCGACCGCCGCCTGAGCGCAGGGCAGGCCAAGGTGGCCGTGCTGTCGACCTTCGAGCACCGCAGCTTCGACCTGGCCGATATCCCCAT
Organism: Pseudomonas sp. AU11447; assembly: GCF_001672555.2. Classification (NCBI taxonomy): domain Bacteria; kingdom Pseudomonadati; phylum Pseudomonadota; class Gammaproteobacteria; order Pseudomonadales; family Pseudomonadaceae; genus Pseudomonas; species Pseudomonas sp. AU11447. Next base: position 77,095 of record NZ_LZDG02000042.1, read on the forward strand.
GGTGTTCAAGCCGCAGACCGACCTGTACATCCTCAACTACATCGCCAACCACATCATCGAAAGCGGTGCGGTCAACCGCGATTTCGTCGACAAGCACACCCGCTTCGCCCACGGCGCCGAGGACATCGGCTACGGCCTGCGCCCGGACAACCCGCTGGAGAAGAAGGCGAAGAACGCGGACAAGGCCAACACCTGGACCGACATCGGCTTCGACGAATTCGCCGCCTTCGTCAAACCCTACACGCTGGAGCGCACCGCCAAGGAAACCGGCGTGCCGGCCGAGCGCCTGAAGGCCCTCGCCGAGCTGTATGCCGACCCGAAACGCAAGGTGGTGTCGTTCTGGACCATGGGCTTCAACCAGCACACCCGCGGGGTCTGGGCGAACAACCTGATCTACAACATCCATCTGCTCACCGGGAAGATCAGCGAGCCGGGCAACAGCCCCTTCTCGCTCACCGGCCAACCCTCGGCCTGCGGCACCGCACGCGAGGTCGGCACCTTCTCTCACCGCTTGCCGGCGGACCTGGTGGTAACCAATCCGAAGCACCGCGAGACCGCCGAGAAGATCTGGAAAGTGCCCCCCGGCACCATCCAGGAAAAAATCGGCTTCCACGCCGTGCAACAGAGCCGGATGCTCAAGGACGGCGTGCTCAACGTCTACTGGACCCAGGTCTGCAACAACATGCACGCCGGGCCGAACATCATGCAGGAAGTGCTGCCGGGCTGGCGCAACCCGGAAAACTTCGTGATCGTCTCCGACGTCTATCCGACTGTCTCGGCACAGGCGGCGGACCTGATCCTGCCCAGCGCCATGTGGGTGGAGAAGGAAGGCGCCTTCGGCAACGCCGAGCGCCGCACGCAGTTCTGGCACCAGTTGGTGAAGGCGCCGGGCGAAGCGAAATCCGATCTCTGGCAGCTGGTGGAGTTCTCCAAGCGCTTCACCACCGACGAGGTCTGGCCCGCCGAGCTGCTGGCGAAGGCGCCGCAACTCAAGGGCAAGACGCTCTACGAGGTGCTGTACAAGAACGGCCAGGTGGACGCGTACGACAACGACGAGATCACCAAGGGCTTCGAGAACGACGAGGCCAAGGCCTTCGGCTTCTACATCCAGAAGGGGCTGTTCGAGGAGTACGCCAGCTTCGGCCGTGGCCACGGTCACGACCTCGCGCCCTTCGACGCCTATCACGAGGCGCGCGGCCTGCGCTGGCCGGTGGTCGACGGCAAGGAGACCCGCTGGCGCTACCGCGAGGGCTACGACCCCTACGTCACCGCCGGCAGCGGCGTGCAGTTCTACGGCTACCCGGACAAGAAGGCGATCATCTTCGCCCTGCCCTACGAGCCACCGGCCGAGGCCCCGGACAAGGAATATCCCTTCTGGCTCTCCACCGGACGCGTGCTCGAACACTGGCACACCGGTTCGATGACCCAGCGCGTGCCGGAGCTCTACAAGGCCGTGCCCGACGCCGTGGTGTACATGCACCCCGACGATGCGCGCGACCTGAAGATGCGCCGGGGCAGCGAGGTGAAGGTGATCAGCCGGCGCGGTGAGATCCGCGCGCGCATCGAGACCCGCGGGCGCAACAAGCCGCCGCAGGGACTGGTGTTCGTGCCTTTCTTCGATGCCAACAAGCTGATCAACAAGGTCACGCTGGACGCCACCGACCCGATCTCCAAGCAGACCGACTACAAGAAATGCGCGGTGCGCATCGAACTGGTCAGCCTGGCCTGAGGAACGCGCGATGAAACCGATACTGCCCGCCCTGCTCCTGCTGCTCTTCGCCCTTCCGGCGTTGGCTGCCGACGTCAACTACCCGCTGGACGCCCCGGCCCCGGATGGCCGCCGCCCCGGCGGCACCATCGCCGAAGACCGCCCGGCGCCGCCGCTCGCTGCCGACGAGAACAAGGACATCCGTCGCGAACGCGCCTACCCCGAACAGCCGCCGACCATCCCGCACACCATCGCCGGCTACCGCATCGACACCAACGCCAACAAATGCCTGTCATGCCACAGCCGCGCCAACAGCGCGCGGGTGCAGGCACCGATGATCAGCATCACCCACTACATGGATCGCGACGGCCAGGCGCTGGCGGCCGTGGCGCCCCGGAGATACTTCTGCGTGCAGTGCCACGTGCCGCAGAAGGACGTGCAACCGCTGGTGGGCAACACCTTCGAGGACATCGACAAGATCCTCCAGCGCGACGCGGCCGCCGGGAAGTCCGCCAGCAACGACGACGGCACATCCACCGGCAACCCCTGAGGAGGCGCCATGAAAGCACTATTCGCCTGGCTCAAGGGTTACTGGGTCGTCCTGCGCCGGCCCAGCGTGCATTACAGCCTGGGCTTCCTGACACTGGCCGGGTTCATCGCCGGGATCATCTTCTGGGGCGGCTTCAACACCGCGCTGGAGGCCACCAACTCCGAGCAGTTCTGCACCTCATGCCACGAGATGCGCGACAACGTCTTTGCCGAACTCAAGGACACCATCCACTACACCAACCGTTCCGGTGTGCGCGCCACCTGCCCGGACTGCCACGTGCCGCACAAGTGGACCGACAAGATCGCCCGCAAGATGCAGGCGTCCAAGGAGGTCTGGGGCAAGATCTTCGGCACCATCAACACGCGGGAGAAATTCCTCGATCACCGCCGCGAACTGGCCGAGCACGAATGGGCACGCCTGAAGGCCAACGACTCACTGGAATGCCGCAACTGCCACAACTTCCAGTTCATGGACTTCACCCGCCAGAGCCAGCGCGCCCGACAGATGCACTCCACCGCCCTGGCCTCGGGCGAAGCCACCTGCATCGATTGCCACAAGGGCATCGCCCACCACCTGCCGGACATGACGGGGGTGAAGGGGTGGAATTGAGCCTTGCCTGCACCAGGGTCGCGGAGGGAGTCCGCTCCTACAGAACCTGATACCTGTGTAGGAGCGGACTCCGTCAGCCGGCGAACACCGCATCAAGGGGTTCGCGAGCAAGCTCGCTCCTACGAAGAGCAGTTTCGTACGAGGATGAGTGTGAGGCCCCTGTAGGAGCGAGCTTGCTCGCGAACCCATCTCCGCCACAAACGAAAAGCCCCGGCCAGTGCCGGGGCTTCACTTGACTCAGAAGGGATCAATCAACCGCCCTTCAACGCCTTCAGAATCTTCTGCCCTGCACGCCCATCTGCCGGCGTCAGGCCCAGCTTGTTCTGCTCCTGCTGAATCGCCTTGCGCGTCACGTCGCCGATCATTCCATCCGCCTGGCCGATGTCGTAGCCGCGCTGGATCAGCAGCTCCTGCAGCTCCTTGCGCTGCGCCCGGCTCAGCCCCGGATCGTCGGTCGGCCAGGGCGTGCGCAGGCCCTGCTCACCGCGCAGTCGATCAGACAGCAGGGCGATGGCCAGCGCATAGCTTTCCGCCGCATTGTAGGAATAGATCGCGTCATAGTTGCGCAGCACCAGGAAAGCCGGCCCGTTGGCACCGGCCGGCAGCAGGATCGCCGCCTTGGAGTCGACGCTGGGGATCGGCTGGCCGTCGATGCGCTTCACGCCACGACTGGTCCAGTCTGACAGCGCCCGGCGTTTGGTGCGCCCAGCCAAGGAGGCATCGAACCCCGCTGGCAACTTCACCTCGTAGCCCCAGGGCTGGCCCTCGCGCCAACCGGCCTTGCGCAGGTAGTTGGCGGTGGACGCCAGGGCGTCGGCGGTGCTGCCCACCAGATCGCGGTGGCCGTCGCCGTCGAAGTCCTCGGCGATGCGCGCGTAGGTAGACGGCATGAACTGCGTCTGGCCAAAGGCGCCAGCCCAGGAACCGGTGATGCCGCTGTCACGGATATCGCCCTGCTGCAGCAGCTTCAGAGTGGCAATGAACTCGCCCTGGAAGAACGCCTGGCGCCGCCCATAGCAGGACAGCGTCGACAGCGAGACCAGCAGCGGCCGCTTGCCGGTGATGCGGCCGTAGTCGCTCTCCACCCCCCACACGGCGACCACCGTTGCCGGGTCGACCTGGTAGCGCGCGGCAACCTTGCGCAGCAGGTCGGCGTGCTCGGCCATGCGCGCCTTGCCGTCGGCGACGCGCTGGTCGTCCACCAGCCCGGCCAGGTAGTCCCAGATCGGCGTGGTGAACTCTGGTTGCGCATCGAGCAGTGGCAGCACGGTCATGTCCGGCTGCAGGCCCTGGGTGAACTGCGCAAAACTGGCAGCGCTGACGCCCTTGGCCTGGGCAGCGCCCTGCAGGCGGTTCAGGCAGGAACCGAAATCGTCGCCCGTCGCAGCCTGCGCCAGTGCCGCCGGCAGCAGCAGGGACAAGGCCAGGGAAGCGCGACGCGCGATGGAGGAAGTCTTCATTGGTGTCGAATACTCAGATCGGTGAAGGTAGCGCGCCCGCCCTCGCTGGCGGGCCCGCGATTGTCCTGCAGGTAAAGGCCTGCCTTGAAGTACAGGCCCTGATAGGCCCATTTCGTATCCAGTTGCTGACTGACCTGGCCATCCTGGACCTGCACACTCAGCACTCCGCTGCTGGACACGCCCAGCCGGTAGGTAAAGGTATCGCCCAGGGGAATGCCGTCATAGACGGTATAGGTGCGCGTGGTGATGTCATCCGGCCTATCGCGAACCAGCGCCTGTACCCGCGCCTTGTCCAGGCGCTGCTGGTAGACCAGCTTGACCAGCGGCAGGGCCTCGGCGCTGCCGCTGCCATTGCTGTGGATCTGCCCGATCACCATGCGCCGGCTGGAAGGCACGGCCTCCACGCGCAGGGTGGCGACCATCTGGTTCTCCGCCAACGGGTAGCGCCAGGTCACCAGGCGGCCGTCCGGCCTGGTCTCGCGCAATTCGGTGCGGGGATATTCGCTGCCGCTGGTATGGGCGCCGTTCACCGGCACCCAGAACTCCACGCCATCGGCGCTGCGGCGAAAATACGGGCTCTCGTAGTCACGGCCGAGTTTCGCCGTGGAAATGGTCGCGGCCGGGCCGCGTTGGGGAATGGTCAGATTCCAGGTGCTCAGGTCCAACATCGGCCTATCGCTTCGCGGGTCAGGACATGGGCGCAAGGGTAGACGACGCTGTCTGACTTTTCACTCGTCCGGCGTTCTATCTTTCGACCAACAACCGCGCCCTTGAGCGGCTGCGTGCATTCTGCACGAGCGTTTTCCGCCTCAACGGCTATCTTCAAGGTTCCCCGCTCAGGAGAGTCACCATGCGCCTGCTCACCGCCCTGCTGCTGTTCGCCTTCGCGGCCAGCGCTTCCGCCGCGATCAAGACCCAGGAAATCCCCTACGAATCCACTGACGGCACGAAGATGATCGGCTACTTCGCCTACGACGATGCCAAATCCGGCATCCGCCCCGGCGTTATCGTCGTCCATGAGTTCTGGGGCCTGAACGACTACGCGAAAAGCCGCGCCCGGCAGCTCGCCGAACTGGGCTACAGCGCGCTGGCCATCGACATGTACGGCAACGGCAAGCACACCGACCACCCCAATGACGCCAAGGCCTTCATGGCCGAGGCGCTGAAGAACGCCGACGCCGCCAAGGCACGCTTCCAGGCCGGGCTGGAACTGCTGAAGAAGCAGCCGCAGACCGACCCGAGCAAGATCGCCGCAATCGGCTATTGCTTCGGCGGCAAGGTGGTGCTGGACATGGCCCGCGCCGGCCTGCCGCTGGCCGGCGTGGCCAGCTTCCACGGCGTGCTGGCGACCCAGACGCCGGCGCAGCCGGGGGCGATCAAGGCGAAAATCCTGGTCGAGCATGGCGGCGCCGATACGCTGGTGCCCGCCGAGAGCGTCGCAGCCTTCAAGACCGAGATGGACAACGCCAAGGCCGACTACAAGCTGGTGGTCCAGCCCGGCGCCAAGCACAGCTTCACCAGCCCGGACGCCGACAAGCACAAGGGCCATGGCCTGGACGTGGGCTACGACAAGACTGCCGACCAGAAGTCCTGGGCGGACCTGCAGGCCTTCTTCAAGGAAATCTTCGACGTGAAGCCCGAGGGCGCGTAAAAACGTCGGGCAATAAAAAACGGGAGCCCATTCGGGCTCCCGCACTCAATCAAGTGTAAAGGTCGGAGCCCACCGTGGCGGCACTCCAACAACAACCTCACCTGCGTCCCCTTGGGAACGCGGGGCGCAGTGTGTCAAAGCTTGTCGGATGAATCCGTACGCCTTTGGTGAAGGTTTGCAAACGAATGTAAGTGCCGCGTGACTGGTGGGCCACGTTCTGGCGCGGCAGAATGTTCCCATGACCGCCCTTCCCGACTTCTGCACCCCTCTCGACGCCGACTGGCCGCTGCCCACGCCCCTGGCCGGCTGCCAGTTGCGCAGCACCCGCTTCGACCGCCAGCGCCTGCAACACGGCGACTTCGCGCTGAGCCGCGTCGAGGCGCCGGCCAATATCCAGCGTTCCGTTGCCAAGCGTCAGGCCGAGTACCTGGCCGGCCGCCTCTGCGCCCGTGAAGCGTTGCTGGCCGCAGGCAGCGAGGCCTGGGTACCCGGTACGGATGAAGAGCGAGCGCCGGTCTGGCCGGCAGGCTTCTGTGGCTCGATCACCCATGGTGACGGCTGGGCCGCGGCAATAGTCGCCCGTGACAGCCACTGGCGCGGGCTCGGACTGGACGTGGAAAACCGCCTGGAAACCACGCGAGCGGAGCGACTGGCCGCGGAAATCCTGACGCCGGACGAACTGGCGCGCCTCGACCCGCAGCAGGCGGCACTGCAGGTCACCCTCACCTTTTCCCTCAAGGAAAGCCTGTTCAAGGCGCTCTTCCCGCTGGTGCGCAAGCGTTTCTACTTCGAGCACGCCGAGCTGCTGAGCTGGTCCGCCGGTGGCCACGCACGCCTGCGGCTGCTCACCGATCTCTCGGCGGAATGGCACCACGGCAAGGAGATCGACGGACAGTTCAGCCTGTTCGATGAGCGCCTGCTGAGCCTGGTGGCTATTCCTTCGATCGAGGGCAGCGTGTGATCGCTGCGACTGACAGACACACCTGAAAGTCTTGACTTAAAAGTCAGAATTTGGCGTCATGCACGCCGTCCAGGCGTTCCCGTACCTCCTTTGCTCCTCAGATTTTGCCTTCAGAGGAATCGTCAGCAGGTCAAGCGGTATATAGAATCGTATACAGCCAAACGGCAACGTCTGGTTCTTGGGGTCCCCACAAAAAGAAATGACCATCGGAGCAAACGTAATGACCAGAAACACCCTGGCGCTCGCCATTGCGGCCAGCTCGCTCGGCCTCATCGCGCAATCGGCACACGCCGGCGGCTTCATCGAAGACAGCAAGGCCAGCCTGACCCTGCGCAACTTCTACATCAACACCGACAACCGCAACGGCCCCGCCTCGCCCAGCAAGCAGGAAGAATGGGGCCAGGGCTTCATGCTCAACTATTCCTCGGGCTTCACCCAGGGCACCGTGGGCTTCGGCGTCGACGCCCTGGGCCTGCTCGGCGTGCGCCTGGACGGTGGCGGCAAATCCGGCAAGGCCGGCATCGACCGCCAGCCCGGCACCATCTTCCCGCTGGAAAGCGATGGCAGCGCCGTCGACGAATTCAGCAGCTTAGGGCTTACCGCCAAGGCGAAGATCTCCAAGACCGAATTCCGCTACGGCACCCTGCAGCCCAAGCTGCCGGTGGTGGTCTACAACGACGCCCGCCTGCTGCCGATGACCTACGAAGGTGGCCAGGTCACCTCCACGGACATCGACAACCTGACCCTGACCGGCGGCCAGCTGACCCACACTAAGGGCCGCAACTCCACCGACTGGCGCAGCATGTCCATCGCCGGCGCCAACGGCAGCTCTGCCAGCTCCCGCGACAGCAACAAGTTCTACTTCGCCGGCGGCGACTACAAGGCGACCAAGAACCTGACGCTGTCGTACTACTACGGCGAGCTGGACAACTTCTACAAGCAGAACTATCTCGGCCTCGTCCACAGCTTGGCTGTAGGACCGGGCACCCTGAAATCGGATATCCGCGTGTTCATCAGCGACTCCGATGGCAAGAACGGCAGCGCCTCCGGCCGCGCCGACGGCTACGTCAGCAGTGGCTACTACGGTGGCAACAGCCTCAAGGGCGAAGTGGACAACAACGTCTACAGCGGCATGTTCACCTATGCCCTCGGCGGCCACAGCATCGGCGCCGGCTACCAAGTGCTGACCGGTGACAGCGACTTCCCCTACCTGAACCGCGGCGATGGCGAAGGCACCAGCACCTACCTGATCTCCGACGCCCAGCTGCTGAAGTTCAACCGCGCCGGCGAGCGCACCTGGATCGGTCGCTATGCCTACGACTTCGCCGACCTCGGCGTGCCGGGCCTGACCTTCAGCGTGCTCTACCTGAACGCCGACAACATCGACACCAAGCAAGGTGACAAGGGCGAGTGGGAACGCGATATCGCCCTGGGCTACGTGGTTCCGGAAGGCACCTTCAAGGGCCTGGGCCTGGCCTGGAAAAACGCCGCCATGCGCAGCGGCCTGCCGGCGGCCTCCACCCCGGGCGTGCCCAGCCAGCGTGACCAGGACGAGAACCGCCTGATCGTCAGCTACACCATCCCGCTGCTGTAAGACGCGGAATGAAACAAGAAGGGCGGCCATGAGCCGCCCTTCTTGTTTCTGTAGGAGCGAGCTTGCTCGCGAACCTTCGTCGCACCAGAGCCCTCCTCTGCCACAGCTGTTCGCGAGCAAGCTCGCTCCTACAAAGAGTTGCGTCAGGCCAGCAACGCCACCGACTTGATCTGCGCCCAAACCGCCTGCCCGGCATGCAGGCCAAGCTGATCGTGGGAGAAGCGGGTGATCCGCGCCAGCAGCGGCGTTCCGGCCACGTCGAGCTTCACCAGTCGATGCGCCGGATTGTCCGTCGGCACGATCTCGACCACGGTCGCCGGCAACACGTTGAGGATGCTGCTGTGGGCCGCCGGCTCCAGGCTCAGGCTGACGTCCCGCGCCTGCACCTTGATGCGCAACGCCCGGCCCTTTTCCATCGGTGAATGGGCCAGCCGAATGCGTTGTTCGCATCGCGGCAGGGATACCGAGAGCAAGCCGTAATCAGCATCGTGGGAAACCACGTGGCCATCGATCACCACCCCGGCATCTTCCAGATGGGAAATCGGCAGATCAGTACGCGCCAGGGTTTCCATCACCGGGCCGCTGGCAATCGCCTTGCCCTGGTCCAGCAACACCAGGTGATCGGCCAGCCGCGCCACTTCGTCTGGCGAGTGGCTGACGTAGAGAATCGGGATATCCAGTTCGTCGTGCAGGCGTTCCAGGTACGGCAGGATTTCCGCCTTGCGCTTGAGGTCCAGCGCTGCCAGTGGCTCATCCATCAGCAGCAGGCGCGGGCTGGTCAGCAGCGCGCGCGCCATGCCGACGCGCTGGCGTTCGCCACCGGACAAGTGTCCCGGCATGCGCTCCAGCAGATGGCCAATCCCCAGCAGCTCGGTGGCCTGTTTCAGCTCCACGCGATGCTGGTCGCGCGGCACGCGCTTCATCCCGTAGGTGAGGTTGCGCTTCACCGACAGGTGCTCGAACAGGTTGGCATCCTGGAACACGTAACCCAGCGCGCGCTTGTGCGGCGGCAGGAACACGCCCGTTGCGCTGTCCTGCCAGACCTCGCCATTCACCACCAGCCGGCCGAGCGGCGCACGCTCCAGGCCCGCCACGCAGCGCAGGCAGGTGGTCTTGCCGGAACCGGAATGGCCGAACAGTGCAGTCACGCCCTTGCCCGGCAACTGCAGGTCGACGTCCAGGCTGAAGCCCGAATAGGCAATCTGGAAGCGGGCTTCGATGGCGCGCACGGGGATATCCTGCTGCATGCCCACCTCAGGCCCAGGCCGACCGGCCGCGGCGGCTCGCGTAGAGCGCCAGCAGGACGAAGAAGGAGAAGATCACCATGCCGCCGGCCAGCCAATGCGCCTGGGCGTACTCCATGGCCTCGACGTGATCGAATATCTGTACCGACACCACGCGGGTCTTGCCCGGAATGTTGCCGCCGATCATCAACACCACGCCGAACTCACCCACCGTGTGGGCGAAGCCGAGGATGCTGGCGGTGATGAAGCCCGGCCGCGCCAGCGGCAGGACCACCGAGAAGAAGGTATCCAGGGGGCTCGCACGCAGTGTGGCGGCGGCCTCCAGCGGTTTGTCGCCGATCGCCTCGAAGGCGTTCTGCAACGGCTGCACCACGAAGGGCAGCGAATAGAATACCGAGCCCACCACGAGCCCGGCGAAGGTGAACGGCAGCCGCCCCAGGCCCAGGCTCTCGGTCGCCTGACCGATGAAGCCATTGGGGCCCATGGTGATCAGCAGGTAGAAACCGATCACCGTCGGCGGCAGCACCAGCGGCAGCGCCACCACCGCTCCCAGCGGACCTTTGAGCCAGGAGCGGGTGCGCGACAGCCACCAGGCGATCGGCGTGCCGATCAGCAGGAGGATCAGGGTGCTCAGGGCGGCCAGCTCGATGGTGAGCCGGATGGCCAGGAAATCCTCCTGCGTGAGGGGCATCGCGCTTCCTTACTTCTACCTAGTTGAAGAGCATCAGAGCTCGTAACCGTAGGACTTGATCACCGCAGCGGCTTTCGGGCCCTTGAGGTACTCGACCAGGGCCTTGGCGGCGGCGCTGTCCTTGCCCTTGTTGAGGATCACGGCGTCCTGGCGGATCGGGTCGTGCAGGTCAGCCGGGACGATCCAGGCGGAACCGCTGGTCACCTTGCCATCCTTGTAGATCTGCGACAACGCCACGAAGCCCAGCTCCGCGTTGCCGGTGGAGACGAACTGGAAGGCCTGGGTGATGTTCTGGCCTTCGACGATCTTGCCGGCGACCTTGTCCTTCAGGCCGAGCTTGTCGATCACCTGGGTAGCGGCCAGGCCGTAAGGCGCGGCTTTCGGGTTGGCAATGGACAGGTGCTTGTACTCGTTCTTCTTCAGCACCTCGCCCTTGGCATCGACGTAGCCGTCTTTTGCCGACCACAGCGCGAGGGTGCCGATGGCATAAGTGAAGCGCGAACCGGGGACGATTTCCTTCTCGGCTTCGAGTTTCTTCGGCGTGCTGTCGTCGGCGGCGAGGAAGACTTCGAACGGCGCGCCGTTCTTGATCTGGGTGTAGAACTGGCCGGTGGCGCCGTAGGCGGCGACCAGCTTGTGGCCGGTGTCCTTCTCGAAGTCCTTGGCGATCGCCTGGATCGGCGCGGTGAAGTTGGCGGCCACGGCGACCTGCACTTCATCGGCCAGCGCCGAGTGCAGGGTGAAGCAGGAAGCGACCAGCAGGGACAGGCTTGCGAAGCGGTGTTTCATCGTGATGCTCCAGTGGGTTGTTGTTTTCAAGCGTGGAATCGTCAGGACTGGTCTATAAACTCGGTTCAGCCCCGCGTTACGTCCGGCGACAAGCCGGCCATTCAAAACGGTCAAGGAGAGTCATTTCATGAAGGTCAGTGCACGCAACGTCTTCAAGGGCAGCGTCAAGCAACTGCGCAACGGTGCGGTGAACGCGGAAGTCGTGGTCGCCCTGCCCGGCGGCAGCGAACTGGTGGCGATCGTTACCGAGGAAAGCGTCAGGAGCCTGGGCCTGGCCCAAGGCAAGGACGTCATCGCGCTGGTCAAGGCGCCCTGGGTCATGCTGATGACCGAAGCCGAGGACATCCGCCTGTCCGCACGCAACTGCCTGAGCGGCACGGTGAAATCGGTCACCGACGGCGCCGTGAATGCCGAGGTGGTGCTGGGCCTGCCCGGCGGCGCCGAAGTGGTCGCCGTGGTCACCCGCGATGCGGTCAGCGAGCTCGGCCTGGCGGCTGGCGTGAAGGCGACTGCAGTGATCAAAGCGTCCCATGTGATCCTCGGTGTTCCTGCCTGAAACCCTGCGCGGGCCTGTCGCTGACCGGCCCGCTTGCCCTGCCGCAAGCGCTCGTTATAGCAAAAATTACATAACGATACCGGTGACTCTGCAATACCTCTTAAGAGGGCTGTTTCACTGAAGGGAATTGCAGAGCGACACGGCAGGGGCCATCAGCCCGTGATGGCACCGCAGCATTCTGCATTTTTTGACTTCAAGGTCAAATACTGTCTTCGACCTTCGGTGCCTGGCGGCGCGGCCACAGCAGCGTGAAGCATGCCCCGCCGAGCACTTCGCTTTTGGCGATCTGCGCACGGCCGCCGTGCCAGTGGATGATCCGCCGCACGATGGAAAGCCCCAGCCCATGCCCGCCAGTGACACGCGCGCGACTGTCGTCGGCACGGAAGAACGGCTGGAACAAACGGTGCCACTGCGCTTCTGGAACCCCAGGGCCGTCGTCTTCCACGTCGACCTGGCAGCGATCCACACTCACCCGGTAACTCACCCGCACCCGCCCTTCGGCGTATCGCAGCGCATTGGTCATCAGGTTCTGCAGGGCGCGATGCAGGTAGCGCGGCTCGGCCTCGATCCAACTGCCCTGGTCGAACGGCACCAACGCACCCGGCTCGCAGGTGACGGTGATTTCCCGGCGCAGCGGGGCGATCTCCGCCACTACCTGCTCCACCAGCGCGCCCAGCTCGATGCGCTGGTAGCTCAGCGCCGGCGAGCCCTGCTCCAGCCGCGCGTAGGTGAGCATCTCGTCCACCAACTGGTCGAGGTCCTGAATGTCGCCATCCATGCCGTCCATGTACTTGCGCCGTGCTGTGTCGGTCTCGGCGGACTCGATCATCTCCAGCCCGAAGCGCAGCCGCGCCACCGGCGTGCGCAGTTCGTGGGACACCGCGCGCACCAGCTCGCGCTGCACCGTCAGCAACAGGTGCAACTGCTCGGCCATGTGATTGAAGGCCCCGGCGAGGCGCCCCACCGAGTCCGCGCCGCGCACTTCCACGCGGGTATCCAGGCTGCCGCGGGCGATACGCGTGGCGGCGGATTCGAGGCCGCGCAGGCGCTGCTCCAGCCCGCTGATCAACAGGTACAAGGTCAGGCCGATGAGCGTCAGCGCGACGACCACGATGATCGTCAGCAACTGCGGCGGGTACGGGTTCATCTGGTAGATCGGCCCCAGCTCCAGCACCCAGGGCGTGTCGAGGATGCCCGAGAGCACGCGGATCGAATCGCCGCCCTTGCCCAGCGCCATCACCGTATCGCCTTCTTCCACCCGGCGACTCTGGTCGTCGTCGAGGTCGACCTCCTTCAGGCGCAGCAGGTGCACCTCGAAGCCGAAGCGCTTGTCGCGGACGATGCGCGCCAGGTGATAAGGCTGCTCGCTGGCCGGGTAGCGCTTGAGCTCGTCCATCAGCAGGTAGATGGTCGCACGCGCCAGTTGCTCGCTGACCTGCTCCACCTCGCCAGTGAGGATCAGCCCTTCGGCCGCGCTCACCTGGGTCATCACCTTCACTTCATGGGGCGCGCCGGCCTGCACCAGCACCTGGTCGTTCATCAGCCGCGCCCGGCTGCGCCCTTCCATGCCCAGCGCATCCAGGCTGGTGAGTTTCAGCGGAATACCCAGCAGGCGGCTCCACTGGCTCAGTGCGCGCTTGCGGTCCACCTCGCTCATGGGCAGCAGCTCGTCCGCCATCAGGCGGAAGGTGCCGCGCGCCAGGTCCTCGCGGTAGCGCTCGCCGCGCACGTCGTTGACCAGGTGCAGGGTCAGCACGGCCAGCGCGGCGACCGCCACCAGGGTCAGCAGCATGCCGCCGTAGATGCGCAGGAAGATGGATTTCATGGGTGGTTGTTCCGGACAGACGCGGTGCAGGCTGGGAATACCCTCACCCTCTCCCTCTCCCAAAGGGAGAGGGGACTGTTCGGCGTGCGCATGAAGATGGGAGCTCTGCCCGGATGGCTCCGCGGGCGTCGTTCATGACAGGATAACGCCGAATCGGCAGCCAGCACGGACAGCCCCCTCTCCCCTTGGGAGAGGGTTGGGGTGAGGGCCAGCGCCCGCCTCACTCAGCTGCCTCCGAGTTGAGCAACCCGTAATTGTCCAGGCTGAGGAACGCGCCGTCCTTCACCTCGCACTCACGCCGCCGACCTTCCAGCGTGAAGCCCTGGCGCAGCAGCAAGCGGCCGCTGGCAAGGTTCTCCGACTCCACCTCGGCCTCGATGCGGTGCACATTCATATCGCGGAAGGCGTGGCGGCAGATCAGCGGCAGGCATTCGCTCATCACACCCTGCCCCCAATGCTCGGGCAGCAGCCAGTAGCCCAGTTCCAGGCGACGATGCTCCTGCTGCCAGTTATTGAAGCCGCAGCCGCCGAGGATCTCCTCGGGCGCCTCCGGCCGGCAGATCGCCCACCAGATACCACTGCCTTCCTTATGCAGGCGTTCGAACCACTCCATCTGCTCGCGGGTGGCCTCCAGCGTCGCATAGGAGACGCCGTAGTAACGGATCACCTCGGGGTGCGACAGCGCGCGGAATACCGCCGACTGGTCGGCATCGGTGAAGGCGCGCAGGCGGAAGCGCTCGCCGTGCAGCTCGGGGAACGGTGGCACGGCGCTCACGGCTCAGAGCTCCCCGACGAACAGGTAGCCCTTGCTGCGCACCGTCTTGATCAGGCGCGGGTGCATCGGGTCGTCGCCGATCTTCGGGCGGATGCGCGAGATGCGCACGTCGATGGAGCGGTCCTGGCCGTCGTACTCGATGCCGCGCAGGGAGTTGAAGATTTCCTCGCGGGAGAGGATGCGCCCGGCGTTGGCCGCCAGCAGCCAGAGCAGGTCGAACTCGGCGCTGGTCAGCTCGATGGTCTGCTCATCCAGCCAGGCCTCGCGCATGGCATTGTCGATCACCAGCTTGCCAAAGGTCAGGCGCTTGCCGGCAACGGCCGGTACGGCCTCAGCCGGCTCACTGCGCCGCAGCAGGGCGCGGATGCGCGCCAGCAGCACGCGCGGGCGCACCGGCTTGCACACGTAGTCGTCGGCGCCCATCTCCAGGCCCTGCACCTGGTCCATGTCGTCGGTGCGAGCGGTGAGCATCAGGATCGGCCCGTCATAGTCCGGGCGCAGGCGCTTGCAGATGGACAGCCCATCCTCACCCGGCAGCATTAGGTCGAGTACCACCAGGTCCGGCCGCTCGGCCAGCACCCGCTCCACCGCCTTGCCGCCGTGGGACTCGATGGACACCGCCAGGCCGTTGCTCTCCAGGTAGTCCTGGGTCAACTCGGCCAGTCGCTGGTCGTCCTCGACGATGAGAATGCGCGCTTCTTGTTCCACCTTGCCTCCTGATGCGCCATGAGCGAGCGCGGGCATTCTTACTAACAGAGAGTAACTATAGAGAGCCCGCAAAAGCGGCCGGCATTGTAGCCAGATTGCCAGCGCTGCGGCACGCCACCGGCGTAAGCAGGCATTGCGTGAAAAGGTCAAGGGCTGCGCGGTGAGAAACACTACATATTGTGGTAGTGTTCCTTCCCGCACAGCCCCTCCGATGCGTGTGAAAAATCTCTCACCAACCACGACGAACGGTGAAAGGCAGACAGCATCAGGGATAGCGCGAGTTACCCCGCTTCACCCACATTCCATGCACATTTTATCCACAGCTTTTCCCCGTCGCCCCGCCTTGCAAACACCCCCATAGCGCATTATCTTGTATCCCCGTTGCGGTATACCCCTACATCTTGGGGTTGCCACCACGAACCGGACACAAGAAGAAAGTCGAAATCCCGAGCCTGTTCCACGGCTCCTCCGGTTCCACCACAACGTATTCCAGACGTACTGAGGTGCCAGGCGGCCCAGCCCGCAAGGAGCGATTCATGTCGATGGAAATGCGGTACGGGTGTTGCAACGTAACGTTCAACACCACTAGGTATTGTGGTCCCGGCCCGTAAAGCCGGCACCCGAGTTGGGCCAGGGAGGCGCTTCGGGTCATTCCCCCTGTTCCAGAAGAATTCCAGCTCGCGGCTGCAACCGCGGGCGACTGCTCTTTTTGCTCTTTATTTTCGGGACGGCGCCCCTGGCGTCAGCAACACACCAAATTACGAGAACGTGGAGACAACCACCCATGCAAATCGACACCACTCGCGAGAACCCGCAGGCCAACGCGCCGCAGGCCGCCGAATCCGCACAGGATCTGGCCGCCACTGCGCCCGGCCAGCTGCGCGTGATCAAGCGCAACGGCACCGTAGTTCCCTACACCGATGACAAGATCACCGTAGCCATCACCAAGGCGTTCCTCGCCGTGGAAGGCGGCACCGCCGCCGCCTCGTCGCGCATCCATGAGACCGTGCGCCGCCTGACCGAACAGGTCACCGCGACCTTCAAGCGCCGCATGCCCTCCGGTGGCACCATCCACATCGAAGAGATCCAGGACCAGGTCGAACTGTCCCTGATGCGCGCCGGCGAGCAGAAAGTCGCCCGCGACTACGTGATCTACCGCGAAGCCCGTGCCAACGAGCGCAAGACTGCCGGCAACGCCAGCGACATCGCCCAGCCGCACCCGAGCATCCGCATCACCAAGGCCGACGGCAGCACCCAGCCGCTGGACATGGGCCGCCTGCAGACCATCATCCGCGAAGCCTGCGAAGGCCTGGCCGAAGTCGATGGCAGCCTGATCGAACGCGAAACCCTGAAGAACCTGTACGACGGCGTCGCCGAGAAGGACGTCAACACCGCCCTGGTGATGACCGCCCGTACCCTGGTCGAGCGCGAGCCGAACTACTCCTACGTCACCGCCCGCCTGCTGATGGACACCCTGCGCGCCGAAGCCCTCGGCTTCCTGGGCGTCGCCGAGAGCGCCACTCACCACGAGATGGCCGACCTCTACGCCAAGGCCCTGGCCGCCTACGTCGAGAAGGGCTCCGAGTTCGAGCTGATCGACAGCAAGCTCAAAGGCTACGACCTGGCCAAACTGGGCGCCGCGATCAACCACGAGCGCGACCAGCAGTTCACCTACCTCGGCCTGCAGACCCTGTACGACCGCTACTTCATCCACAAGGACGGCATCCGTTTCGAACTGCCGCAGGTCTTCTTCATGCGCGTGGCCATGGGCCTGGCCATCGAAGAGAAGGACCGTGAAGCTCGCGCCATCGAGTTCTACAACCTGCTCTCCTCGTTCGACTACATGTCGTCGACCCCGACCCTGTTCAACGCCGGCACCCTGCGTCCGCAGCTGTCCTCCTGCTACCTGACCACCGTGCCGGACGACCTGTCGGGCATCTACAACGCGATCCACGACAACGCCATGCTGTCGAAATTCGCCGGTGGCCTGGGCAACGACTGGACTCCCGTGCGCGCACTGGGCTCCTACATCAAGGGCACCAACGGCAAATCCCAGGGCGTCGTCCCCTTCCTGAAAGTGGTGAACGACACCGCCGTCGCCGTGAACCAGGGCGGCAAGCGCAAGGGCGCCGTCTGCGCGTACCTGGAAACCTGGCACCTGGACATCGAGGAATTCCTCGAGCTGCGCAAGAACACCGGTGACGACCGTCGCCGTACCCACGACATGAACACCGCGAACTGGATTCCGGACCTGTTCATGAAGCGCGTCTTCGACGACGGCAAGTGGACCCTGTTCTCCCCGTCCGAAGTACCGGACCTGCACGATCTGACCGGCAAGGCCTTCGAAGAGCGCTACGAGTATTACGAAGCCCTGACCGAGTACAACAAGATCAAGGTGTTCAAGGTCGTCCAGGCCAAAGACCTGTGGCGCAAGATGCTCTCCATGCTCTTCGAGACCGGCCACCCGTGGCTGACCTTCAAGGACCCGTGCAACCTGCGCAGCCCGCAGCAGCACGTGGGCGTGGTCCACAGCTCGAACCTGTGCACCGAGATCACCCTGAACACCAACAAGGACGAGATCGCGGTCTGCAACCTGGGCTCGATCAACCTGGTCAACCACATCGTCGACGGCAAGCTGGACACCGCCAAGCTCGAGAAGACCGTGAAGACCGCCGTGCGCATGCTCGATAACGTTATCGACATCAACTACTACTCGGTCCCGCAGGCTCGCAACTCGAACCTCAAGCACCGCCCGGTAGGCCTCGGCATCATGGGCTTCCAGGACGCGCTGTACCTGCAGCACATCGCCTACGGCTCGGACGCTGCCATCGAGTTCGCCGACAAGTCCATGGAAGCGGTGAGCTACTTCGCCATCCAGGCTTCCTGTGACCTGGCCGACGAGCGTGGCGCCTACGAGACCTTCGACGGCTCCCTGTGGTCCAAGGGCATCCTGCCGCTGGACTCCCAGCAGATCCTCATCGAAGCCCGTGGCCAGAAGTACATCGACGTCGACCTGACCGAATCCCTCGACTGGGCTCCGGTACGTGCTCGCGTACAGAAAGGCATCCGTAACTCGAACATCATGGCCATCGCGCCGACCGCGACCATCGCCAACATCACCGGCGTATCGCAGTCCATCGAGCCGACCTACCAGAACCTGTACGTGAAATCGAACCTCTCCGGCGAGTTCACCGTGATCAACCCCTACCTGGTTCGCGACCTCAAGGCGCGCGGCCTGTGGGACCCGGTCATGGTCAACGACCTGAAGTACTACGACGGCTCCGTGCAGCAGATCGAGCGCATCCCGCAAGACCTGAAAGACCTGTACGCCACCGCCTTCGAAGTCGAGACCAAGTGGATCGTCGACGCCGCCAGCCGCCGCCAGAAGTGGATCGATCAGGCCCAGTCCCTGAACCTCTACATCGCCGGCGCCTCGGGCAAGAAACTGGACGTGACCTACCGCATGGCGTGGTTCCGTGGCCTGAAAACCACCTACTACCTCCGTGCCCTGGCCGCCACCAGCACCGAGAAGTCCACCATCAACACCGGCAAGCTCAACGCCGTGTCGGCCGGTGGCAACGATGGCCTGCAAGCCGCCGCTGCCGAGCCGCAACCGGCTCCAGTGCCGCAGGCCTGCAGCATCGACAATCCGGACTGCGAAGCCTGCCAGTAATGGAGTAAGCGGTGCCTCGAAGCGAGGCACCGCCGAAACTGCGGAGTTTCAAAGTCCCCTCTCCCCCCTGGGAGAGGGCTAGGGTGAGGGGCTCTTCCAGGCCCCTCCTCCCTACAGAACAACAGCCTCCTCCGCCGCGCGCCGCGCATGACGGAAGAAGCACAAGCTCTTGGCGTGCACCCCACGCAACCAGACACCAGGCCGCCACAGAACGGCCCACCAGGAGAGGACCCCCATGCTGAGCTGGGACGAATTCGACAAAGAAGACGCCACCGAAGCCAAGGCCGCCCCGGCCGTCGCCCAGGCCGCCGCGCAGAACGCTGACAAACTCGACGCCGACGCCGCAGGCTCCGTCGAAGAAGCGCGCGCCGTATCCGCCAACGACTCCGACGCCGTCGCCCGTGCCAAGCAGGCCCTCGACGCCCTGGACATCCAGGAAGGCCTGGACGATCTCGAAGGCTCCGCCGCCCGCGTACAAGTCGGCGACAAGCAGATGATCAACGCCCGCGCCGACCTCAACCAGCTCGTACCCTTCAAGTACGACTGGGCCTGGCAGAAGTATCTGGATGGTTGCGCCAACCACTGGATGCCCCAGGAAGTGAACATGAACGCCGACATTGCCCTGTGGAAGAGCAAGGACGGCCTCAGCGAAGACGAGCGCCGCATCGTCATGCGCAACCTCGGCTTCTTCTCCACCGCCGACTCCCTGGTTGCCAACAACCTGGTGCTGGCCGTGTACCGCCTGATCACCAACCCCGAGTGCCGCCAGTACATCCTGCGCCAGGCCTTCGAGGAAGCGATCCACACCCACGCCTACCAGTACTGCATCGAATCCCTCGGCATGGATGAAGGCGAAATCTTCAACATGTACCACGAGATTCCTTCGGTCGCGAAGAAAGCCTCCTGGGGCCTGAAGTACACCCGCTCGATCTCCGATCCGAAGTTCGAAACCGGCACCCCGGAAACCGACCGCCAGTTCCTGCGCAACCTGATCGCCTACTACTGCGTCCTGGAAGGCATCTTCTTCTACTGCGGCTTCACCCAGATCCTCTCCATGGGCCGCCGCAACAAGATGACCGGCACCGCCGAGCAGTTCCAGTACATCCTGCGCGACGAATCCATGCACCTGAACTTCGGCATCGACGTGATCAACCAGATCAAGATCGAAAACCCGCACCTGTGGGATGCCCAGATGAAGGACGAGGCCACCCAGATGATCCTCCAGGGCACCCAGCTGGAGATCGAATACGCACGCGACACCATGCCGCGCGGCGTACTGGGTATGAACGCGGCGATGATGGAGGACTACCTCAAGTTCATCGCCAACCGCCGCCTGACCCAGATCGGCCTCAAAGAGGAATACCCGGGCACCAGCAACCCGTTCCCGTGGATGAGCGAAATCATGGACCTGAAGAAGGAAAAGAACTTCTTCGAGACCCGCGTGATCGAGTACCAGACCGGCGGCGCGCTGAGCTGGGACTGACGGAAGTAGTAGCAACACCGCAAGTCAAGACCATTAGAAACGCTGTAACCCGAAATGGAATGTTGGGGCAGTGATTAGAAAGCGAAAAGCCCCGCCTTGTGCGGGGCTTTTTGTTTACCTGGGAGGAACACCATGATTCGTTCGCTGTTGCTTGCATTGCTTTCGATACTCCTTCTGACAGCATGCTCAAGCGACCCCAAATCGCTTTTCAATGAACAAGTATTGAATAGCCATACACCACTGGCACAAACACCGCAGGAGGCTATTCAAAATGCACATGTGGAGTCACTGCCGACCAATCCAGGCTGGAGACCTCCGCAGTGGGAAATTACGCCACAAGAACCGCGGATAATGCTCGATGGCACTCCTTCAAACTATCGAGTTTTCTCTATACACCTCGAACAGAACGAGCCCTTTCAGATCAATGTCGACTCCTGGTGTGTAAACGCCTGTTTAGGTTTCAGCAAGTACGCACTCACTCCCTACCTTATGCTTTTGGATAACCAAGGAACCGTCGTAGCAAGCGGATTTGGCGTAGTGAAGGGGGCTGTGGGCTCCATCAATCAGGAGATCGCCGGTAAAGTGGCAAGTTCGGGGCTCTATTATCTGATTGTCGCAGCAGACAATCGCAATCCGGGGAGAACTGTTGTTGTCGATAACGTGATCATCATCGGAGCTGCCAACAGATCAATCACTCCGTTAAGGATTGGTATGGGCAGTTATCCATTTGGCAGTATTTCCCCATACTTGAGCACTGCAGCAGAGTAAACAGTACGAGAGCGAGCCAGTCGAGCAGGCACCGACTCACTCTTACGCAACGGCTGATATGCATGCAAGGCGAATAACACCCTGCATTATCCGCCGAATACATATCTGGGGAGCTCTCTATAGGCCTCAACATTGGTTCGACGGGAGGGATGTCGGCGGATAACTGGTTCGCAGTTATCCGCACTACGATTGACCGACTCTCCTGGTACCAATAGCTTGGCGGCCAGCGAGCAGCCCGAATTATCTGGCCACAATTCCTACGCCGTAGCTGAAATTTGTGTAGGGCGAATAACGCCCCGCGTTATCCGCCGAACTCCCAAGGTACCCTCCAAACTCCAACCGAGCTCGGAGGGAACCATGCCAAACTACCGACGCGCCTGGGTGCAGGGCGGCACCTACTTCTTCACCGTCACACTGTGCGACAGCCGCTCCAATCTCTTGGTCCGCGAGATCAACTTGCTGCGCCGCGTCATCGCCCAAACTAAACGCAACCATGAATTCCGCATCGACGCTTGGGTCGTGCTGCCCGAGCACATGCATTGCCTATGGACACTGCCACCGGGCGACGCCGATTTCGCCACACGCTGGAAGGTCATCAAATCCGGCTTCGCCCGGCGCATTCCCCATGGTGAGCCACGGAGCATCGAGCAACAGATGCGTGGCCAGCGCCGCATATGGCAGCCGCGCTACTGGGAACATCTGATCCGCGACGAAACGGACTACCAACGGCACTTCGACTACATCCACATCAATCCGGTGAAACACGGCTGGGTAGCGGCTGTTAAGGACTGGCCATATTCCACTTTTCACAGGGCGGTGGCGGAAGGCATCTACACCAACGATTGGGCAGGCGATTTGTCGTTGGATGTGCGGGCGGCGGAGCAGCGGTGAGTACCGGGGCCCGTGCTCTTGTAGGGCGAATAACGCGAAGCGTTATCCGCCGTGTGCGGGTTGGTAACTCGTCACATGTCTCATGCTGGAGCACGTCGTTGAGAAAATCGGCGGATAACTGCTTCGCAGTTATCCGCCCTACGATTGACCGGGTGCCCTGCCGCCAATAGCTTTGCGGCCAGCGCCTAAGAAACGCTTCACGTAGCGGCAATACTGCTCCCGAAAGCAGCGGTGTACCCATTGAGGAAATGGATATGCCCGTCCCTCTTTGTCTTCGCCCCGAAGGCGCTTCGCTGTACCCGCTCTCTTCGCCCTCCTTCTCGGAGGTGCGCCATGTCTGAAGAGTTCCTGATCCCCACCGAATTCACCCGCCACAAGCGCCTGCTGCGCGCCGTGTTGCTGGAAGACCAGTGCTGGTTCTGCGCCCACGATCTGGGTCGGCTGATCGGTTCGCCCTATCTGGCCGAGCGCGTGGAGCGCAACCTGGACGACGACCAGTTCCGCCGCGCCTGGGTGCGCGATGGCAATGGCGAATACGTCGATGAGTTGCTGATCAGCGAGTCGGCGGTGTATGCGGCGCTGATTCACTTCTTCCATCCGGAGAATCGCAGCGTGCGGCAGTGGTTGTCGCAACAGGTGATTCCGACGTTGCGCGACCAGCACCGCACCGACCTGGGCGAACCGCGCCGGGAAATGCTGCGCGGGCCGACGGAGTCGTTGTCGGTGTTGAAGTGGCAAGGCGTGTTGTGGGTGCCGTATCGGCAGTGGCCGGAGCTGAGCGCCCGGCTGGAGGGTGGTGCGTAGGATGGTGTGGAGCGGAGCGATACCCATCGCTCTGCTCGCCCCTTCGCTGCGGTGGTCTCACGTGGGAGCGGACTTTGTCCGCGGTGTTCTTGCCTGTGGTCAGGTGTTCAGCGCCGCTTCGGCGTGCGCGCGGACTTCTCGTTTCGCCCCCTCGGGCGAGTTACTTTCTCAAACGCCAGAAAGTAACCAAAGGTCTTGCCCCTCCATCCGGCTTTTCGCTTCGCGAAAAGTACCCTCGGTTCTTCGGAGTTTCAGGGGCCCGCGGCGAAGGGCCGTCCCTGGCCCATCGCCGCTCTCGCGACATCCATGTCGCTCAACCCCTGAAACTCCGATCACCTTCGGCCTCCTGAAAGGGGCACTCGGAGTGCGCGGGTGTTTCTCTGGAAGACTCACAAAAGGCCAAAGCGAGAGCCGGAGCCGGCAACTTTGTAGAAGCGAGCTTGCTCGCGAACCGCACTCTGCCGCCGCCCGGCAATGGCCGTTTTAGGATGGGGCGGGCGGCGCTCCGCGAGATTGCGATGCCCATGCTGTCCGTGCGTGGGCATTGATGGGTATCGCTGCGCTCCACGCCATCCTACGTTCTTGTTACGCCGTGACTTCGAGGTGGATGGAAACTCTGGAGACAAAGGAAATCCGCTTCTACGGAGAACGTATCCGCACAGCTTTGGCTTTGGCTTTGGCTTTGGCTTTGGCTTGATAAGTCTTCCAGAGAAACACCCGCGCACTCCGAACGCCCCGTTCAGGAGGCCTCGTTGAATTGGAGTTTCAGGGGTTGAGCGACATGGATGTCGCGAGAGCGGCGATGGGCCAGGGATGG